>JBBQHV010000173.1:0-4563 GCA_038324295.1 Chthoniobacterales bacterium | reverse complement strand
TGCTTTTGTGGCCCCCCCCAAAAAAACCTCTCGCCGCGTGGGGGCTTTGGCCACAACAAATACAGGTGGGGGGTTGGGCGTGGCCCCCACCCCGCCGGGCGGGGCCCCCCCCGCTCCCCGGAAGTCCGGCGCGACGTTCCTTTGCCTAACGACATCATGAAACCGTTGGAAGCGGCCTTGGTCGGGGCGAAAGGCCGGATGGGCCAGGCCATCAAAAGCGCGGCCGAAAAATGTTCCGGCCTCACGATCGCGGCAGAGCTCGGACGCGAAGACGCACTCGAACCGGCACTCCAAGCTTGCGCGGTCGTAATCGATTTCAGCACCGGCGCGACGGAAGAGGTCGCGCGAGTCTGCGCTCGACTCCGCAAGCCGCTCGTCCTCGGGACGACCGGATTGAGCGCGGAGCAAAAGGAGGCCGTCGCGGCGGCGGCGCGCGAGGTCCCGATTGTTTTTGCGGCGAATTTCAGCATCGGCGTGAATGCGCTTTTTGCTCTCGCGCGGCGTGCAGGAGAATTGTTAGGCGAGGGTTTTGATCGCGAGATCATCGAAATGCATCATCGCACGAAGAAGGATGCGCCCAGCGGAACGGCCAAACGGCTGGCGGAAATTCTGCAGGAAACTTCCGGACCGATCGAACCGCTCTCAGTGCGAGCGGGCGACATCGTCGGCGAGCACAGCGTCATTTTTGCTGGAACCGGTGAGCGTCTTGAGCTGACGCATCGCGCCGGAAGCCGGGCCACTTTCGCGCAAGGCGCCTTGCGTGCCGCGCGGTGGGTGATCGATCAGCCGGCCGGGCTCTACAACATGGAAGATGTCCTCGAATTGTAGCCACGACAGCGCGTCGCCCACGAGCTCCGGGGAGGACGGGGTGTTACCCCGTCGCAGCGGTCGAGTCTCGGCCGCTGCAATTTGCGCGCAGCGCAACTCGTGGCGCGCAGAAGACGGCGTCCGGTTTCCGAGCAATTCCCATCCGCACTCTCCGCGCGGTTCGGCGCAGACTGCACCGAACGACGGGGTGACACCCCGTCCTCCCCGGAGGTTTCGCGCGTGGCCTTCTCAGAATTCCACCCGATGAGAGCGGGTGTCGCCCTCGGCGCAAACCTCGGCGACCGGGTCGCTTGCCTAACGAAAGCGCGCGCGGATATTTTTGCCCTTCCCGGGATTCGGCCGCCGCTTCTTTCCTCGTCGCTCTACGAAACCGAGCCGGTCGATTGCGAGCCGGGCGCGCTCAAGTTCCTCAACGCCGTGATCGAATTCGGCTACGAAGGTCCCTCTTTCGACCTCCTCCATGAACTGCAGCAAATCGAGTACGCCCTCGGCCGTCCGGCCGGGCACGAACCGAACCGCTCGCGCACGATCGATCTCGACCTGCTTTATCACGGCGCCCGGGTGGCCGATGACGCGCAGCTCGCTTTGCCTCACCCCCGTCTCTGTTTCCGTGCCTTCGTCCTTCAGCCTCTGGCCGAGATCCGCCCAAATCTGATCCTGCCCGGGGAGTCAAAAACCGTGCAGCAGCTCGCCGCCGAACTCGCCCCCGCGCCCTCAGTGGTGCGGCTCCCGATGCAGTGGTAGGATCGCGGGCGATGGAGGATTTTCGCGAGCGCAAACGCCGGGGCGAACGCATCACCGCGCTGACGGCCTACGATTATCCGACCGCCCGCCTCCTCGATGAGAGCGGGATCGACATCGTGCTCGTCGGCGATTCGTTAGGCATGGTCGTGCTCGGCTATCCCGATACGACCCAGGTTACCTTCGAGGAAATGCTGCACCACACTCGCGCGGTGGCGCGCGGAGTGAAGCGCGCGCTGCTCGTGGCCGACCTTTCCATCGGCACCTACGACACGCCTGAGGCGGCGGTCGAAAACGCGCGCCGCCTCGTCGCCGCAGGCGCGGAGGCGGTCAAGCTGGAAGGCGGCGTCAGCCACGTTCCCCAGATCGAGGCGATCGTTAGGGAGAAGATTCCAGTGATGGCGCACATCGGCATGCTCCCGCAGAGCGTGCGCGCGGAAGGCGGCTACAAGGTGAAAGGCCGGACCGCGGCGGACGCGGAGCGTTTGTTTGCGGACGCCGAGGCGGTGGAAAGGGCGGGCGCGTTTTCCGTCGTGCTCGAGATCGTGGCGGCTGAGACGGCGCGGCAAATCACGGCGCGCATCGGCATTCCAACCATCGGAATCGGTTCGGGCGAAGATTGCGACGGGCAAATTCTGGTCACCCACGACCTGATCGGTTTGTATCCCTGGTTCACCCCGAAATTCGTTTCGCCAGAAGCGCACGTCGCGGAAGAAATCCGCCGCGCGGTCGGAATCTTCTCCGAGCGCACGCGCGGAGGGGGTCGTTAGTTGTAGCCTGGGGCGTCGACCCCGGCCGCGCCGAAATCCAATCGATCGCGAGCAAGGCTTAAGACCAGCCGGGGTCAGCGCCCCCGGCTACAACGTTTGACAAACTTTTTCGCGGGTCGTTTGTCTAACTCGCGATGAGAGCCATGACTGCCCGCACTTCCGAGCCGTTGCCGGTCTGGTCGGGCCGGAGCAAGCCGCCCAACTGGCTGCTCGTCGGGCTGATCGCTTCGCTCACCCTGCACGCTCTGCTCTGCTTCTTTTTTTATCGGACCGGTTTTCAACCGACCGCGCCGCTCGGGGCCGAGAAACGTCCGCCGCCGACCTTCAAAGTGAAGAGCGTCGATCTCAACCCGAAGCCGGTCGATCAACCGGCGGCGAGCGATCTGGCGGAAGCGGCCAAACCGAATCCCGACCAGACCAAGGTGCAGCTTCCGGAAGACCAGAAATCCTTCGATAAACTTCTCCAGGAAGTGCATTCGACCGCGGCGATGCCGGACGACACGAGCGATGTGCTCCCGGACAAGCCGAAGGTCGAGCAGACGAATCTGAATTCGGTCATTAACGAGATCGAACGGAGCACCGCGCAAAGCCTGGCCCGCGATCCGAATGCGGCGCGCCAGCAGGCCCAGCCTAACGACGTCCCCGACTCGGGCCGCCCGCAACCCGCCATGACCGGAACCGAATTGGCCACGAGCACTGCAATCAAGCACCCCAACACTTTCAGCGGTCTCCCCGGCGACAGCGCGGGGCCGCGGACCGATCGCGCGCCTGGCTTCAGCGATTTGGAGTCGCTTCTTTCGCAAAAAGGGCCGCTTGGCTCGGGGACGAAGTTCAAGATGCCTAACAATCAGCTTTTCGATTACGACAGCGCCGATTTGGGCGGAAGTGCGGTCGAGCAGTTGCAGAAGGTGGCGACGCTGATCAAGCGCAACCCGAAGGCAACTTTCACGCTCGAGGGTTACACTGATTCGTTTGGCTCGGAGGAATACAACCTCGACCTGAGCCGGCGGCGCGCGGAAGCGGTCAAGGCGTATCTGGTCGACGCGCTCGGGATCAATCCGGCGCAGATCGAGACCCGCGGTTACGGCAAAGCCAACCTGCTCACCTCACCGGACGCGTCGATCGAAGAGCAGGAAGTGAATCGGCGCGTCGTCGTGGTCGTACATTGAAGTAGCGCGACCATCCTGGTTGCGTGGAACTCGCAAGCTGGAAGCTTGCGCTACCAGTTCTTGATCCAGCCGGGCTTGCCAGTGTCTTTGGTAGAACCAGCGGTGCTCCAGAGATCGAAGGTCGGATTGTACCCTTTCGTCTGATCCGTTTGGAAAACCGTCGAGTAACCGTAGCTGTTGCCGAAAGGGTCTTTGATGAAATGCACATTACCAGTTGCCGGACTTAGTTGGTTGTCTTTAAAACTGATGTAGCTGGGAGAGCCGGGCTGGCGAGTTGCATTCACATCGCCTGTCAGCGCCTCATAAAGCTGCAGACTCGCATTCTCATAGGCGGACTGAGTGGGATCACTTGCAGTGCGCGCGTCCAATGCGTTGGTTGCAGCGCCGCTAGGATAAACCCCATTATCCGCCTTATAATTCTCCAGCGCCGCCGACATCGCGGCGATCTCGGCTTCGGCGCGGGAGCGCGCGCCTTTGTTGTGTACATAACTGCTCGTCCCCAGGACCAGACCGGCGAGGATGAGGATGATCGCCATCACGACGAGCACCTCGACGATCGTAAAAGCGGTCGACCACGTTGTAGCCGGGGGCGGTGACCCCGGCTGGTCTAACGGTTGCCTTAGGTCTGCGCCGCCGGGGTCAACGCCCCCGGCTACAACCCGCACCCGATACAACGGCCGCATTCCTCAGCTCTGCTCTTGCAACCCGCCGATGATGCTGATCAACGGCATGAAGAGCGCGATCACGATCGTACCCACGACGAGCGCGAGGAAGACAATCATGATCGGCTCGAGCATCGAGGTTAGGCCAGCGACAGCGTTATCCACCTCGTCATCGTAAACCTCGGCGATCTTCAAGAGCATCTCGGGCAATTGCCCGGTCTCTTCGCCGACGTCGATCATACTGATAACCATGGGCGGAAAAGCCCCGCTCGCTTCCAGCGGTTGGACGATCGATTCGCCTTCCTTCACCGAGTCGTGCACCTGGGTGATGGCGTTCGCGATGATGACGTTGCCGGCGGTT
This sequence comes from Chthoniobacterales bacterium, assembly GCA_038324295.1. Lineage (GTDB taxonomy): Bacteria > Verrucomicrobiota > Verrucomicrobiia > Chthoniobacterales > UBA10450 > Palsa-1392. Next base: position 32 of record JBBQHV010000173.1, on the reverse strand, counting down.
TCTTTCGTAATATTGAGCGCCTGCAGAATCGG
>JBBQHV010000172.1:0-4574 GCA_038324295.1 Chthoniobacterales bacterium | reverse complement strand
AAGCCTAACGAGTCGCCGACGAAGTCCGCGATGTCCTGCAATTCCGGCACCTGATAGTTGTGGGCGAGGATGACGGCCTTGCGTTCCTCCTTCAGAAGCTTGATTTCTTCGGCGAGATCGAGACCGAAATTTACACCAACGCTTACCATCGGATAATATCCGCTCTTCCCATGAGTTTACAAACTAACGACCTATCGTATCGGCTCGGTTTCATCGGCGGCGGCAAGCTCGCCGGCTCGGTTATGCGCGGCCTGGTCCGGGCGACATTTTGCGTCCCGGAGAGGATTTTGGTGAGCGAGCCTAACGAGGCTGCGCGGAAATCGCTAGGCGAGGAATTGGGAATCTCCCTGACGGGAGAGAATCGAGAGGTCGCCGGGAAGGCGGAAGTGATTCTGATCGGGGTGAAACCGGGAGTCGTGCTTGATGTCGTCGCTTCGATCGCCGCGGCCGGTGAAGACAAACTGGTCATATCGCTCGCCGCCGGTGTGGGCGTGGCGAGCATGGAAGGGAAGGGGAAAGCGCGCTTCATGCGTGCGATGACAAACACACCCGCGGGTGTTTGCCAGGCTGCCACCGCGATCGCACGGGGCGCGCGCACGACGGACGCTGATATGGAGCAGGCGCGAGAAATTTTCACCGCCATCGGCACGGTCGTGGAAGTTCGCGAAGACCAAATTGACGCCGTCACCGCGCTGGCCGGGAGCGGCCCGGCCTTCGTCTATACCGTCATCGAGTCGCTGGCCGCCGGCGGCGAGCGTTGCGGATTGCCCCCCCAGGTGTCGGTATGCCAGGCCACCCAGACGGTCCGCGGCGCGGCGCAGCTCGCGCTCGAGAGTCGGCTGACGCCGGAGGAATTGCGCCGCATGGTGATCACGCCGGGCGGAACGACGGCCGCCGGCCTCGCCGTGATGGAAGAGCGGGGGAGCGGGAGCGGGCTGAGCGCCGCGGTCGAAGCCGCCGCCGCGCGAGCGAAAGAATTAGCCCCCAGCGCCTAGGGCGCGGGGACTTCGCTCATGTCGTAAATCTCGACCAGGCCGATGCCGGTCGCACCGTTCACCCCGTTCACGATCGCGGTGTAATTGCCGGGATTAAGGGTCGCCTGCAAGGCGGACTCCTTCGCGTTGGTTGGCGCGAAGCCTTCCGCTGCGATCTCCTGCGCATTCGGTCCGTTTCCCCAGTCGTCATTCGCCTGAAGCAGGGTGCCGTTACCATCGTGCAATTCGAGCCTCGGATTCGTTAGGGCGTTCGCGACCCCGGCCGCGCCTAACGATGGCCCGAGCGCACGCACCACGACCGGTTTCATCTCCATTCCGCCGACGATGAATCCGCCGATGAGAACATTGTCGCCCCCGAGGACCTGGCCGCGCGTCGAAATATTCCCGGCCCTCCCGCCGGTCTTGTGCAGATCGTAGAGTTCGAACAAAGCGATCCCCGGACGAGCGGGCTGCGTCGCATTGGAAAAGCTCTCGACGACGGCGGTATATTCGCCCGGCTGGAGGGTCAGGATAACGGCCGACTCGATGCTGTTTGGCGGATCGAGATGATAGCTGGCGATGGTTTCGGCGCTCGGACCAACGAACCAGTCATCGTTTTTCGCGATCTGAACCTTGTTCGAATCGTAAACCGTGATCTGCGGATCCGGGAGCGCGCCCGAAAGGCCTTGCGCGCTCAGGGAAAAGCCGATCGCGCGCAGGATGACGGTGGCCGGCTCGGTTCCTTGCACGATGAATCCGCCGATGAGCACGTTGTCGCCCGTCCCGACGAGTGCGCGGGTGGAAATATTCGCGAGCACCGGCGCCGCGACCGCGGACTGCTCAGCCGGTCCGTCGTCGTAAAGAGAGCGCGCGCCCGCGATGTCGTCGGCCTGCAGGGCGTTGGCGTCGCTCACTTGCGAGTTCATGATCGCGTTCACCATTTGGCCGTTCTCATCGGGGTGATCGAGCCCGATCATATGCCCGAACTCATGGAGCGCAACGCGATGCAGATCCTGAATGCCGGGGCGGAGCGGTCCGCCATAAGAATCCCAATGGTAGGCGGTGTTGAAGAGCGTGTCGGTCTCGGCGAAGACGTTGTTGCGGTTGGCGAGCAACGTCACGGCGAGCGTCCCGGTGCCAAAGGTGTCGCCGAAGATCGTGCTCGCAAAGGCCACGGAGATTTCGGCATCGCTGCTGGCTGGCACGACAGGCGAGGCGTAAACGGGCAGAAACTGGAGATGCACCAGGTGCTCGTTCCACAAGTTGAGCGCGTCGGCGGCGGATTTGTTGAAGCTGGAAAACCCGTCGATCAAGGGGTGCGACGGCGCGAGCGAGAGCTGCACCTGCACGGTGCGATTGAGAGTCCAGGATTGGCCTTCAAGGACATAGCCGAAGAGCGGTTGGGTAACGCAGAGGGCGAGGGAAACGAGGGCGAGGACGGACCTTGGCATACCGGGAAATGATCGCCGGATAATGCACGATAAAATCGGGAAAATCCAGTCAAGCTCGCGAGGGCGAGGTGGTTTCATTACGCAAGAGCTCGCCGCATAACGGCGAGAGGCGCCGGACGATCGAACCATTGTTCAAAAGCCAGCGCTCCCTGATGCAAGAGCATTGTGCGACCGTCCGCACCACGCGCTCCGGCTTCCGCCGCAGCGGCGAGCAAGGCAGTGCGCGCGGGACCCGGGATGAGATCGTAGATCATGAGATGCGGCGCGAGGAGCGGCCGAGCCAGAGGGGAGGGATCGGCGAGGTGCAGGCCGAGGGGCGTGGCGTGGACGACCAGATCGGTGCGAGCCAATTGCGTCCGCAGGGCCCGATCATCCCAAGGCACGGCTTCGAGACGCGCCGCCGGACCGAGGACGCGCGGCCCTCGAAAATAAGCGGCCAATTCATGGGCAAGCTGCTGCGCCTTTTCCGGCGTGCGGTTAACGAGAACGAGGCGCGCGCAATTCTCCCAGGCGCATTGGTAGGCGATGGCGCGGCCGGCTCCGCCACCGGCTCCGAGGAGGAGGACGCGCAAATTTGCCAGGTCCACGGCAAACTCCTCCCGGACCGCGCGGCTGAATCCTTCTCCGTCGGTATTGTAGCCTAACGAGCGGCCGGCGCGAAAGACGACTGTATTGGCCGCACCAATCCGGCGGGCGCGGTCGTCCACTTCGTCGAGGAGGGGGAGCGCCGCGATCTTGTGCGGCACGGTCAGATTGCAACCCACGAAATCCTCCTTGTGCATGAGGCGCAGCGCCTCGGCCAGATCCGCCGTGGAAATGCGGAAGCGCGCGTACTGCATCGTTAGGCCGGAAGCTTCCAGGGCGGCGTTTTGCATCTGCGGCGAAAGCGAATGCTCGACCGGATCGCCGACCACGCCGAGGCGGATGGGGGAGGGCAAACCGGATGACTTCTCTTTCCAATTTTGCAGATCAGTCAGCTGATACGTCGGTTGCACGAGGTGAATGAACGCCGCGATTGGATGCGCGTCGTGGCCTAGGTTAAGGTCTGCCGGCCAAAATGACTACGCCGACCGACAACATCGTCCCGACTGATTTCATCCGCGACATCGTGGCGGAAGATGTGCGCGCCGGGAAGCATGCGGCGATTCACACCCGTTTTCCGCCCGAACCGAACGGTTATCTGCACATCGGCCACACCAAGGCGATCTGCCTCAACTTCGGGATCGCGCGTGAGTTTGGCGGCATCTGCAACGTGCGAATGGACGACACGAATCCGGAAAAAGAAGAGGTCGAATACGTCAATTCGATCATGGCCGACATCCACTGGTTGATCGACGGCTGGGCGAAAAAAAATCTTGGCCTCAAAAACGGCAAGCCATTTTACGCCTCCGATTATTTTCAGCCGATTTACGATTTCGCTCTCCAACTCGTTAGGGCCGGAAAAGCCTACGTCTGCGACATGACGCCGGAGCAGACCGATGAATACCGGCGCATCGGAAAAAACAGCCCGTTTCGTGATCGCTCGGTGGAGGAGAATCTCGACCTGCTCGGACGGATGAAGGCGGGGGAGTTCCCCGATGGCGCCGGCACTTTGCGCGCGAAAATCGACATGGAGGCGCCCAACATGTGGCTGCGCGATCCGGTTCTTTATCGCATCCGCCACGCCACTCATCACCAGACCGGCGATGCCTGGTGCCTCTATCCGCTCTACGATTTCGCGCATTGCCTGAGCGATTACCTGGAGGGAATTACCCACTCGCTCTGCACTCTCGAATTCGAAGTGCATCGTCCGCTTTACGATTGGATTCTGGAGTCGCTCGATCTGCCCAAGCCTCTGCCGCATCAATACGAGTTCGCACGCTTGAACGTGACCTACACGGTCATGAGTAAACGTAAACTCAAGCAGCTGGTTGACGACGGGATCGTCAGGTCCTGGGACGATCCGCGGCTTCCGACCATTTCCGGAATGCGGCGACGCGGGGTGACGGCGAGCGTCCTGCGCGATTTTTCCTATCACGTCGGGATCACGAAATATCCTTCGCTTACCGATGTCGCCGTCCTCGAGCACGCGATGCGAGCGGAGTTTAATCGCACGGCGCTGCGCCGGCTCGCCGTCCTCCATCCACTCAAGGTCGTGATTACAAACTAT
>JBBQHV010000171.1:0-4578 GCA_038324295.1 Chthoniobacterales bacterium | reverse complement strand
AGATGCCCGTGATGAATCGGATCGAAACTCCCGCCGAAAATGCCGATCTTTTTCAATCTCTTCCTGGCCTAACGATCCATTTCTTGTTTCCGGGGGCGTCCATCGAACTTAGCTTGCGACGGTATGAAGAGCGCTTCCCCGGGTCAACTGATCCTTACCGGCATCCCCGGCACCGAACTCGATTCCGCCACCGCGGCCCTCTTTCGCAAAGTGCAGCCGGGCGGATACATCCTCTTCGGCCGCAATATCGAGAGCGCGCCCCAACTGCGAAAACTGATCGACGATTTACGCGACCTGAGCGCGACGGAACCGATCATCACGATCGATCAGGAAGGGGGCCGCGTTTCGCGCCTCCGCCTCATCGGTCAGGAGCCGCCCAACGCCCAGCAACTGCGTGAAAAGGGCGACCTCGAACTCGTTAGGCAGCACGGCGATCTGACCGGCCGCCTTCTTCGTCTCTTCGGTTTCAACCTCGACCTCTGCCCGGTCCTCGACATTTCTTTCGACGACGAGGCGGATAATTCGCTCCGGGGCCGTTGCTACGGCGGGAGCGTCGAAGAAGTCGTTAGGCTGGCCGGCGCCTTTAACGACGGCCTGCGCGGGGAGGGGATCCTGAGCTGCGGCAAACATTTCCCCGGCTACTCCGCCGCGACGGTCGATGCGCATCACGACCTCCCGCTTATCGAGCGTTCGCGCGCCGAGCTGGACGCGAATGAGCTCGCCGTCTTTCGCCAGTTCGCCGGGCGGGCCGACAGCATGATGATTTGCCATGGCTGGTATCCCTGTTTCGAGTCGGAGAAAACAGCGGCCTCCCTTTCGCGTCGCATCGTCACCGATCTGCTCCGCGGCGAGCTGGGCTTTGAAGGTCTCATCATGACCGACGACCTCGATATGGGTGCAATTTTGAATGAATACACCTTCGAGGAAACCATTCGCCGCGCGATCGGAGCGGGGAATGATCTGGCCATGATTTGCCATCGGGTCCCGAAGATAGAAGAAGCGTTAGGCTGGATCGAACAACTCCCGAGCGATCAACTGGAGCGCGCGCTGCGCAATCTCGCACGGTCAAAAGCGAAGCTCGCTCCGCCGGAGAAATTCTCCGAAGCCACCTTTGCCTCGCTCAATGAGGAAGTCTGGCAACTGCGCGTTGCCGTGCTCGGTGAAGAGCGCGCCAAAGAGCTGAGCGTCGAAGACGGCAAACGTTCGCCGGTCGAGAGCTATTGAAGACGGACGGCGACGGTTCTGAGGCATCGCTTCGGCGATCCCGCGAAATCGGCGCGGTATGCATAGTGCTCCCACCAATGGACGCTCCTTATGCCGCCCGCCAAACTGATCAGCGTCGATGAAGCAATCCAAACGGCACTCCCGATTTCGGCCACGCCGGCGAGTAACTTATTCCGTGAGAACGAGCTCCTGACTGGAATCAACGATTTCGCGCTTCAGGCGGTCAGCCAAAGGATCGAGGTCGTAAAGTTCAAGGCTCAGGAGGTTATTTTCGAAGAGGAGGAAACGGGCGACTCGCTTTACCTGATCGCGCACGGTTCGGTTAAAATCTCAAAACGCGGACGGGGCGGTCAGCAGGAGACGCTCGCCTATCTGATGGAGCGCGATTTTTTCGGCGAGATGGCGCTGGTCGATCGGGGCAAGCGCTCCGCCCAGGCGGCCGCGGTCGGAGAGACGGTTTTGGGGAAAATCGACCGCTCCGGCTGGGACCGGCTCCTCCAACTCGCGCCCCACGAAGTGCTGAACAATTTCACCCGCGCGATCACGAAGCGCCTGCGCGATAACAACCAGCATTTTATCGAGGAGATGATGCGCAACGAACGGCTCTCGCTCCTCGGCACGACGATCAGCTCGATCATGCACGACATGAATAATCCGATCGCCTGCATCCGGGCTTCCTGCACTCTGCTGGAGAGCGGAATGCAAAATCCGCTGACCGATCGGGTGGCGCGAATGATTCGTGAGGCGGTCGAGAAAATGGAAATGATGGCGCGGGAGCTGGTCGATTTCTCGCGCGGCAAAACGCGGCTCCATTTGCAGCCGCTTAATCTGCCCGACCTGCTGAAGGATCTGGAGCCGGATTTCGCCCGGGCTCGCGAGCGGGTCGAGGTGATTGTGGAAATGCTTTACGACGGCTCACTCCGGGCGGATCGGCACCGCCTCCTGCGGGTTTTTGGGAACCTGATCCGGAACGCTTGCGAGGCAATGACGGACGGAGGCGCGCACAAGTTGCGGTTTACCGTCCAGCGCGCCGATTCGAGTGTCCGCTTCGAAGTTTCCGATACCGGCTGCGGAATTCCGAGCGAACTTTTGCCGCGCATCTTTGAACCGTTTACGACCCAGGGGAAAGCAAATGGGACCGGCCTCGGCCTCGCCCTGAGCAAAGCGGTGGTCGAAGCCCACAAGGGGACCATTTCGGTGCAGAGCGGTGAAAAGGGCACCTTGTTCCAAATCGATCTCCCCCTCGGTTCCTAGGGAGACGAGATGGAGAGTTCGAACCCATCGGCAATCACCGTCCGGTTCCGCGGTGTGCGCGGCTCCACTCCGGCCGTCAGTCCGGCGATGTCGCGTTATGGCGGCAACACGTCGTGTCTGGAAGTGCGCTGTGATGGCCAGCTTCTCATTCTCGATGCCGGCACCGGCATCCGCTCGTTAGGCGAGGAACTGGCCGCGAATGCGCGGGGGAAGCCGATCAGCGCGAATCTGCTCATCTCCCATACCCACTGGGACCACATCCAGGGCTTGCCCTTTTTTCTTCCGGCTTATTCGCGCGACAATCACATCCGCGTCCTCGGAGCGACGGGGACCGGCGAGACGCTCGCGCGGGCGCTCAAGAATCAGATGGACCCGATCTATTTTCCGGTCGGATTGGAGCGGCTCGAAGGTTTAGGCGAGGTGGAAGAGCTCGCTTCCGATCGAACGCAGCTCGGAGTTTTTTCCCTTCAGGTTTTCTCTCTCAATCATCCCGGCGGTTGTGCCGGATTTCGGATCGAAGCGCACGGCGCGTCGGTCGGATACCTTTCCGACCACGAGCCGTATGCGGGCTGGGAGAGATCGAAAGAGCCCGGGTCGCGACAAAGCGCGCTGATTGGATTCCTGCGGGATCTGGACCTGTTGATCCTCGACACGCAATACACGGAAGCGGAATATCCGGGCCGCGTCGGCTGGGGCCATGGATGTCTGCCGGAAAGCGTCGCCCTCGCGGTCGCGGCCGGAGTGAAACATTTCGCCCTTTTCCACCACGATCCCTCCCATGACGATCGGAAGATTGATCAGATGGTGGAAGTCGCCCGCAGTCTCGCGGGAGCGGCGCCGCTCGTCGTGCAGGGGGCGGCCGAGAATCAGACGATCGTGCTCGTCGGGCCAGCCACGCGGATGGTCGATCAACGCCTGGCCTTCGCCTAACGAATCGGCGGACGAGAAGAAAACCGCGACCGCGATTCAACCTCCAAAAAGAGGATGAGTGCCGTCGAGACCCTTGATCGGAAACGAACCGAGCGCCCGCGCGCCGACCGCCTCTCCAAACTCCGTCTGCCCTTTCTCGCTCAGAACGAAGGAGAATTTTTTGGCGGCGGCGAGGCGTTCGAGGCGAAAGACGAAATTCAGGTCGTGGCCTAACGCGCTCAATTCGCCCGGCGCCGTGGCGGTGCCAAAGGACGCCGTCCCAAAGTGCAGCGCCCAACGAAAAGGCGGCTGGCGCCGGGACTGCATCGAGCGCAGAATCTGCAACGTCTCGGCCACTTTCGTGGTGTCCGTGAAACGCGCATCCCAGTAGGCGAGGAGCCCGTCGCCGAGAAACTTGCTCAGGGTTCCGCCGTGGCTTTCGAGCAGGCGCTGGCATTCGCCCACCCACGCCCCGACCATCCGGGCGAGGGCTTCGGTCGAGACCTCACTCGTTAGGCGCACGAAATTTTCAATATCGAGAACGAGGAACCAGCAGGTCAGCTCGCGCGCTTCCTGTTCGGTCCGCTGCGCCTCGGTGCGATAGCAGTCATCCTCCGGCGTGGATAGGGTTTCGAGCCGGAAGACGAGACTTTGTTCGCCAATCTGGATGACGTCGCCGTGTTGCAAGGCGACCGGTTGAATCACCCGGCGGCCGTTCAGGTGCGTGCCGTTGCTGCTTCCCAGATCGACGAGCGAAAACTCCGCGCCGCCTTGCGCGTGCACGAGCGCGTGGCGGCGCGACACTTTCGTCGAAGTGAAGACGACATTGTTGTCTTTGGAGCGGCCGAGCGAGAAGGTTCTGCCGACGAGCGGAAAGGGCCGATCGCCCAGATCCAGCCAGCCTGCCAGTGCCCCATCAACCATTCCTCCACCATTAGCTGATGGCATGCCACGGACATCGCGTTAGTACGTGTTTAGCGTCCAATTTCGCGCGTCGAGATGGTTTGAGGGGCTGCGGGATGACACTTCATCCCCGTCTCTCGGCTCGAACTTCACCCAGATCGCCCGGTCAGGCACAGGCTCTGCTTTTCACGCCTTTGCATGCACAACCGGATCATGAGTGAGGAAGACCCGGAATCCGCTCAGACCATGCGAGGGGTGGTCGGCGGCACTCAGCTCTTTAACCGCTTC
>JBBQHV010000170.1:0-4588 GCA_038324295.1 Chthoniobacterales bacterium | reverse complement strand
TGCCGGCCAACAGCACGATCGGATACGACGACTTCAGTTATCTCGTCGTGACGAAGGTGAACGGGAAACCGGTGCACTCGTTAGGCGATCTCGCCGAAGCGGTCAAGACGCCGGTCCGCGGCTTCCACGTCATCGAGACGCAGGACGACCCGAAACAGCTCGAGCTGGACGCCTCGCAGGTCGCCGCGGAAGCCGGCGCGCTGCAAAAAAACTACGGCCTGCCCGCGCTGCAACGGCTCCCGTGAAGCCGGCCTCGTCGCCACCTTTCGGCGCGATTTTCGATTGGGACGGCGTCATCATCGACTCCGCCAAACTGCACGAGCGGAGCTGGCATCGCCTCGCCGCCGAGCTGGGGACAACGATCGCGCCCGACAGTTTCATCCGCGGTTTCGGGATGAAAAGCGCGCAGATCATCGAGCAGATTCACCGCTGGGCGACGGAGCCGGCCGAGATCGCACGCCTGACGAATCGCAAGGAAGCGCTCTATCGCGAGATTGTTGCCCAGAGTGAGATCGCGCCGCTCCCCGGCGTGGTGGAATGGCTCGACCGGTTGCACGAAGCGGAGGTGCCGTGCGCGGTCGCCTCCTCGACGCAGCGCGCGAATATCGCCGCAGTGCTCGAACGAATTGGATTGCAAGAGGCGTTCAGCGCGATCGTTTCCGCCGAGGATGTAGTGCACGGAAAACCGAACCCGGAAGTCTTCGAGAAAGCGGCGGAGCGCCTCGGATTGGCCGCGCCCGCCTGCGTGGTTTTCGAGGACGCGCACGTCGGGATCGAAGCGGCGCACGCTGCCGGCATGAAAGTCGTGGCCGTCGCGACGACCCATCCCGCCGGCGAACTGAGGGCGGCCGATCTTGTCGTTAGGCGGCTGGACGAACTCACTGCCGCGCAGATCATCCGGATGCTCCAAAACTCGTCCGCGCAAGCGTTCGATGGACGTAAGGACCGCGGAAAAAGGTAACGGGGTTGTAACTCTTTTCCATCGCATCCCTCGGTCATCCTCTTTTCCGGATGGAAGGTAACAATGCGGTAACCTTCCGCTGCTGGCCGCTCAGTTGAGAGACTCTTAGGAGGGGTCTCATGAAACTGTTCACCAAATTCACTGTAACGGCCTGCCTCCTTCTCTTCGGCAGTTCCGCATTATCAATCGCACAATCCACTGAGACCTATGGCGCCGCTTTAGACGGCGCCATCTTGAAGTGGGACGTTTACACACCGACCAATCCTGGTCCCTGGGCCGCTGTCTTAGTCATCCATGGAGGAGGTTTTAAAGGAGGAAGCAGGAAGGGCGGGGAGCTCTCCACGTGTGCCCAGGACCTGGCCAACGCCGGCTACCTCGCCCTCGCGATCGAGTATCGACTCGCCCCACCGGGATCGATCCTCGGCCAGACTTCCTCCGGCCAGGGCGCGGCACAATATGAAGATGTCGAAATGGCCGTCCGCGCGGACCGGGCCGACCCGCGCGCTAATGGCCAAGTGGGAGCGGTGGGAGGATCCGCCGGCGGCACCCATGCGACCTGGGTCGCGCTCACGCCGGATCCGGCCAGCCGCGTCAACGTAGCCGTCTCGCTCTCCGGGGCCCACGACTTTACCGACTTCCGTCCGGACCCCAACATTGCCGCCTTCAGGAAAAACGTAACCAACCTGGTAGCGGTCTCCAATCCCCCTTCGCCGGAGGAACTCGCGACATTGGGATTCTACTCGCCGGTTACGAATGTCGACGCGACGGTGGCGCCGTTGTTTCTCGTGAATTCCGCGCGCGACTCGATGCCGTTCACGCAACTGGCGGATATGACGGACAAGCTGCTATCTCTCGGGCTGGACACTTTTGAGACACTCACCTTGCCGGGCGCTGGCCATGCCTTCGCGAACTGGCCCGGCGCCCGGGAGCTCGCCCTCGCCTTCCTCGCGCAGGGATTTGGCGGCGTTACCGAGCCGCCTGCACCACCCACGATCACCCGGCAGCCACGGAGCCGAGTCGTGCCGACGGGAGAGAGGGCCACATTCGCGGTCGCCGCGACGGGTCTCGAGCTCCTCTATCAATGGTTTCGCGATGGTGGGGCGATCGAGGGTGCGACTGCTTCCACTTACGTCACACCCCCGACAACTCCGGTCGATGATGGCGCCTTATTCTCGGTCTCCGTCTCAAACGGCGCCGGAAATGCCATGAGCGATCCGGCGCATTTGACTGTGAAATAAAACCTTCGAACAGGCTACGTTCGTTAGTCACCGAACGAAATGTTGACGTCGCGCGCGGTCTGCACCATCTGGCTCGAGGGCTGGACGAGGCGCAGCCGATTGACCGCGTCTGCGATCGGCACATGCTGCACCTGGTAGTTTTGGTAGCTGACCATCGAGCCGAAATGCCCTTCGTTCGCGATCTGCACCGCCTTCACGCCAAAGCGGGTCCCGAGGATGCGGTCGAGTGTGGTCGGGGCTCCGCCGCGCTGGAGGTGCCCGAGCACGCAGCAGCGCGTTTCTTTTTCGGTGCGCGCGGCCAGTTCGTGCGCCACGATTTCGCCGATCCCGCCGAAACGATACTCGCCCGTTTCCGTCTGATGGAGGACTTGCTGGCCGTCCTTCGGCGTCGCGCCTTCCGCCACCACCACCATCGAGCTGAGGTTGCCGGCGGCGTCGCGTTTCTTGATAAAATTCGCGAGCCGCTCGTAATCGAACGGAATCTCCGGAATCAAAATCGCATCCGCCCCGCCCGCGATGCCGCCGTGGAGCGCGATCCAGCCGGCGTGCCGCCCCATCACTTCGAGCACCATGACGCGTTTATGGCTGGTCGCGGTGGTGTGCAGGCGGTCGAGCGCGTCCGCCACCGCCGCCACCGCGGAGTCGAAACCGAAGGTCATGGCCGTGGCCTCGAGATCGTTGTCGATTGTTTTCGGCACTCCGATGCAGTTGATGCCCGCTTCCTGAAGCTGGAGCGCCGTCGTCATCGAACCGTCGCCGCCCACGATGATGAGCGCCATCACGTCGAGGCCGTCGAGCACGCTGCGCGCTTTCTCGATCACGTCCGCCGCCACCACCGCGCGATCGCCCGCCCCCACCTTGGCGATGAAATGTCCGCGATTGGTCGTGCCGATGATCGTTCCGCCTAACGACATGATGCCGTCGGTCCCGGTGCGGTCGAGGATCTGGTATTCGCCCGGCGGGAGCAGGCCTTCGAAACCGTCCTTGAAGCCGATCACTTCCCAGCCGAGCCGCTCCGAAGCGAGGACGACGCCGCGCAGGACGGCGTTCAGTCCGGGGCAATCGCCGCCGCTGGTCAGGACTCCGATCCGCGGTTTGGTCATTCGTTAGGCGCGGCGAGCGATGCTTTCGGATCGTCCGGCCGGCCGGCGGCGGCCCACTGGTCGTAGAGCATCCAGCCGCGGGCGAGCAGCTGCGCACCTTCCTCAAAACGATTCGGGCTGGCCAGCTCGACGACGATCAAGCGCCGCGGCGTGACCAGCGTCGTCGTGCCCTGTTGCACCACTTCCGAGGGCTGCACGGCGGAGAGGACGAGACAATCGCCCGCCCGCCGGGTGCTCCCGGTCTTGACCCCGTCGATCGAGTTTACGCCGAGCAGCTGGTTCGTGTTGCGCAACAGGTAACGCAGGCGCGACGCTCCGCGGCCGAAGGAAATCTCTCTCTCCTTCTGCGAAACGTAGAAGCGAAAACCGGCATTGTTCATCGCGTAACGGGTGAGTCGCGCGATATCGGCGGCGGTCGAGTAGGGCTTTTCCTGGGCATCGATTCCGCTCGGATTGAGGAAGCGGGTGCGGGTCATGCCGAGATGCTGGGCGAGCGCGTTCATCTGCCGGACGAAGAGATCGACCGGCGTGACGCGCGCACCCGTTTCCGGACTAACGATCGACTGCAGGCTCCGGCCGACGTGCTCCGCCAGAGTGTAGGCGGCGATGTTATCCGACTGCACGAGGGCCGCGTAAAGCAGGTCGCGCAAGGTAATGGTGTCGCCCGGCTGGAAGCCAATGTTGTTCTCGCTCGTGCCGACGAACGCCGCCGGCGGAATAGTCGCGACCTGGGCCAGATCGCCGGACTGTTTCGTGTCCCAATCGAGCACGACCATGGCGGTCGCGATCTTCGTCAGGCTGCCGACCTGGCGCTTTTTCTCCGCCTCATGCTGAGACAGAATATGGCCGGTGGTGGCATCGATCGTGATCGACGCCTCCGCGGCATGGAGCGATGGGGCCGCCCCGCAAAAGAGGGCGAGAATCGCACAAACAAACAGGGCTTTGCGAAGGGAAAAGGGCACGCCGGTCAAAGTCGCTGCACCTTAACTGGCCGCTCAGCCTTGGCAACCGCAATCCTCGGCGAGCTCCCGCCTAACGACGCCATCGCCCTCTAACGGAGCGCGACCGAAGAACGCGCGCCGAAACGATGCGGATTGGGGCTGAGCACGAGCATGATTCGTTCGGCCGCGTTGCGCAGATCGAACGGTGTCGCCTTCCCCAGACCGCTCGCGCGAATCGTGCCGTGATGGCCCTGGCCCCTGCTTCCACCGGCCATGTCGAATTCGTAAATGACGCGATGCTTTTTCACGTCTGTCACCCGCACATGCAGGACAAGCATGGAGCGG
>JBBQHV010000169.1:0-4602 GCA_038324295.1 Chthoniobacterales bacterium | reverse complement strand
TCCTGCTCAATTACGTCAACACCATCTTCACCGGGTTCAACGCCGATTGGCGGCAACAAACCGGCGCGGTGGCGACGCCGGCCCACCTCGAAACCCGGGCCTGGTTCAATCCGAACCTGGTGAGTCGCTGGTTCATCGTGCCCGGCATCGTGGGGTTGCTCACCCTGGTAGTTACGACGCTGGTCACCGCGCTTTCCGTGGCGCGCGAGCGCGAGCAAGGCACCTTCGATCAACTGCTGGTCACGCCGTTCCGTCCCGTAGAAATCCTGATCGGCAAGGCGCTGCCCGGCTTTATCATCGGCTTTGCCGAAGCAACGGCCATCATCGTGATCGTAGTGTTGTGGTTTCAGGTGCCGTTGCGCGGCAGTGTCGTCACATTGTACGTGGGGACGTTCTTCTTTCTCCTTTCCACGGTGGGAATGGGTTTGATGATCTCGTCCCTTTCGGTGACGCAGCAACAAGGACTGCTCGGGGCATTCCTCTTCATCGTGCCTTCGATCATTCTCTCCGGTTTTGCGACGCCCATCGCCAACATGCCCTACCTGGTCCAGCAACTCACCTTGCTCAATCCGATGCGCTATTTCCTCATCATCCTGCGCGGCGTTTTTCTGCAAGGGACACCCTTTCATCTCCTGATCAGTCAGTTTTGGCCGATGGCCATCATCGGACTGGTGAACCTCGCGGTGGCGGGTTGGATGTTTCGAACCCGGATGTATTGAGTGTTCCTGAATTGGCTCCTTCGTGTCGCACACCGTCCCCATCAGATAACGACGGTACTCTTGCGCACCCGAGCCTGATTTCGTAGCCTTCACTGATGAAACCGGCAGCGACCATTTTGCCCCTCAGTGAGATGAGCCAGGCGAGCAAGCTCCGGATTATGGAAGAACTTTGGGATGATCTTTGCCGCTCGCCTGAAGGTGTGCCCTCTCCCGCCTGGCATGGCGAAGTCCTGGCGGCGCGCGTCGACCGAGTGGCGGAAGGCGAGGCCGAGTTCCGCGATTGGGCCGAGGTGAAAGAGCGGCTCTTGCGGGAGAATGAATGAGAATCCACGTCCTCGACGAGGCCGAGGACGACTTGCAAAATAGGCGATGATTCTACGACAGGCAGGGACTTGGGGTGGGCGCATACTTCGCCGCTGCTCTCGCCTCCGATATCGATTCCCTGATTCTTTTCGCGGGCATCCACCCCCAGGAATTTGGATTTTATCGTGCGCTATCGAAGCGATTCCCATTCGGGATTTACTATCTGATCGAGATAGAGGTCGTCCAAGTCTACGCTGTGCTCGATCTCCGACGCGATCCCGCCTGGATTCGTCGCCGACTCACGGAGAAAACCAAGGTTTGAGTAGCGCACTGCCCGGCCGCCCGTGTGCGTGCGGCTCGTGAATAGAAGTGCGAGCGTGAGCACGGCCCTAACGACAAGCTCTCCGAGAGCGACTCAGAAAAAATAGCTCCAATTTTTCGCGATCACGAAAGCGCCCACCGCGAGGACAAACCAGGCGAAGGCGACGCGCAGATGTCCGACCGCGAGACGACGGGCGACGGAGCGACCGGCGATCATGCCGACGAGTGACGCGGCGAGAAACATCCCCGCGATCCGCCAGTCGAATGGCGTTTGCCATAAATGTCCGGCAAGGCCGGCGAACGAGTTGACAGCAATAATCGCGAGCGAGGTGATCATCGCCGACTTGAGCGGCAGATGACCGAAGAAAACCAGCGCCGGAACAATAAGAAAACCGCCGCCGACGCCAAGAAAACCGGTCAGGCCCCCGACGACCAGACCACTGGTCGAGCAGCGCGGCCAACTGCAATGTGCGTCGGTATCCGCCGCGTGCGGGCTGGCGCCGCGCAACATCAGGATCGCGATCAGGATCATGAGCGCGGCGAAGAGCAGCATGAGCAGCGCTGGCGAAACCAGGTGCGTCAATTGCGCACCGGCGAGTGCGCTGACGATCCCCGTGAGGCTAAAAAGCGTCGCCGCTTTCAGGTGCACGAGACCGCTGCGCAGGTTGATGATCGTCGCCGCGAGACTCGTCCCGCCGACGACCGCGAGCGACATCGGGACCGCCTCCTGCGGCGCGACGTGCGCGGCATACACCAACACGGGCAAAGTGATGATCGAGCCCCCGCTCCCGAGCACGGTGAGCGAAAAGCCGATCGCGATGGCAAGAGTCAGGGCGAGGATCATCTCCAGTTTCGTTGAGCGTGACTACTAGCTCTTTTCAAGGATCGGCGCGCGCCAAACCGCCGTCGGCGATCACGTTTCGGCCTCGGCTGTTTTGTCTTTTGAAAATCGCCCGCGAATCATCTTCACGATCTCGACCAGCGAAACCGGAATCAAGGTAAGGAGAAAAATTACCAGCCAATCGAAATGAAAGTGGATTGTCGTTTCGTTGCGCCACCAGGGCGGAGGGTTCGCTTCCGCCGGTTTGTTAGGCTCGTCGCCCGAGAGCCGGGCGCGCGCCTCTGCGCCCCCTTGGCCATTCTCCACATTGGTCTCAAGATGCTTAAGGGCGGCGGAGATTGTTGCAGTGAAGAAAGGAATGCTCCATTCCGAACTGGCCTAACGAAAGACGAGGACACTGCCGCGCTCCGTCAGCCTAACGAGCGTTCCTCCTGGCTTTCACGCCATTTTTCTCATCCGCGTCGGCACGACGAGGACGGGCGACTTCGCATAACGGACGATCTGTTCGGCGGTGCTCCCAATGAGCACATGCGCGAGCCCGGTCCGGCCATGGGTCGAGGTGACGATGAGATCGGCGCTGATCTTAAGCGCGTAACGGCAGACCTTGCGCGCGGCAGAGCCCGTCTTGATCGCGGTCGTGAATTTGACGCCGCCGAAATCCGTCTCGCCGAGAAGGTCGGCCATGTGCGCCTCCGCCACCTCGCGCGCCCAACGGCTGAGCTTGCCATAAGAGCGAACGAGAATCGGCGGCAGATCGTGGCGGTGCCGGACAACATGGAGAAGGGCAAGCTCCGTCCCGAATAATTGCGCCAGTCCAATCGCGTAATTCAGCCCCCGCGCCGAACAGTCCGAGAAATCGACCGGAACAAGGATCTTTTGCAGTTTGAACTCCTCTTTTCGACTGGCTCGCAACGGCCGCGCCACCAGGACCGGACAGGGCGCGTGCCGAATGACGCGCTCGGTTGTGCTGCCAAGGAAGGCGCGTTCCCAGCCCGTCCGGCCATGGCTCGAGAGTGCGATCAGGTCCGCTTGAATTTCGCCCGCCAGCCGGCAGATCTCGGCGAAGGGTCGACCGGCGCGAATCTGAAAACTCGCCTTCGATACCTTCTGGCGGCGCGCGACCGCTTGCAGATCGCGATACAACCGCTCTTCGATCTCCGCTTCCGAGTCGATCACGGGCGGAATGAACGCCGTTCCCAAGGGATGGACGAAAGTGTGAACGTGAACAAAGGAGACGGATGCGTTCGTTCGCCGCGCGATGAACTTCGCCCACTGCACTGGGAAGAGGGAAGCGGGCGAGAAATCAATCGGCACGAGAATGGTCGCGAAGCCGGTCTTCCGCGGCGATGATCGCTTGCTCGTAGTGGAGGCAGGGTTCGACGCGGTTTTTCTCAAGTTGCGCGCTTTGCTGAGGGCGCGACCACGCGGGGTTGCGGCAGCGTTGCTTCCCATCACGTCGTTCCTGATCGCCCACCGATCACGATGCTTCCTCGCCCACGACCAAAACCGACCGCTGATCTTTTTTCTCTTCCGGATTCCTGGCCATTACTCTTTCTCCAGAATCGCCAGCCTTGTCTTCAGCAAGCTGTCGAGATTGAGAGAGATGCTGTCGATTCCCTGCTCGATTAAAAAGTGCGCGAACTCGGGATAATCGCTCGGCGCCTGGCCGCAGATGCCGATCTTGCGGCCTTTCTTTCGATAAACGGCGATCACTTCCGCGATCATTGTTTTCACCGCCGGATTTCGCTCGTCGAAAATGCCGGAGACGATCTCGCTGTCGCGATCGACGCCCAAAATCAATTGCTCTCGCGCAGAGCTGCTCGTAGGCGGTGCAGATCTCCTGCTCGAGGTTCTGCGGCAGTTTCGCAGAAACAATCGCCTCGCGGATTTTCGCGCTCCGCTTTTGCAGCTCATGGATATCGTTCAAATCGAGGCCGCCTAACGACTCCTCGATCAGCGCTCCAGGATTTGTCTTTTCCAGGAAATGCCAGTAGGCGGCGGCTGTGGTGGCGAACCCATCGGGCACCGCACACCTTTGCCGGTCAGCTCACGCCGCATTTCGCCTAACGAGGCATTTTTGCCGCCGACGAGCGGGATATCTTCGATCCCGATCTCATCGAAGCGCTTGATCAATGCAATCAAACCGTCGGACAAAACAGCGCCCCCGAGTTTCATCAGGGCCGGATGGCGATTTTCAGAACGTCGTCGCGGCGTGAGCCAAAGAGGTCATACGCCTCGACGATTTGATCCAGCGAGAAGCGATGTGTAATCAGCGGCGTCGGATCGAAGCGGCCTGATTGCACCATGTTCATGAGCCGGCGCATTCGCTCCTTCCCGCCCGGGCAAAGCGTGGTCACGATCTTGTAATCGCCGAGGCCGGCCGCGAACGCATCGTAGGGGAGAGCGAGTTTCCCGGAA
>JBBQHV010000168.1:0-4612 GCA_038324295.1 Chthoniobacterales bacterium | reverse complement strand
CAATGCCGCGAAGCTGCTCCGGGCCGATCAGCGCATCGGCACGGTCGAGAAGGGGAAGGAAGCGACCCTCCTGATCGTGGACGGCAATCCGTTGCAGGATGTGCATGCGCTTTCCGCGATTTCGGCCGTTTTCCTAAAAGGTGAGCGGGTCCGGCGTCCCGAGCTCTTTGAGCAGAAGTAGCTTGGCGACGCTGGGATCAGGCGTTCAGGGCCCGTCCTCTGAATCGTAACGAGCTGAAGCATTGTCATCTCGTCTGAGATTGTAGGGCGGCCGCTTCGGCTGCCCAGTTTCTGAATCGGGGCAGGCGAAGCGCCCGCCCTACAATTTCCGCCGTCGGACGATTTTTGGACGCGCTCTAACGATAGTGCAGGTGGAGCAACTGCGGCGGACTCTTTCCCAATATGATCACAAAGAGATCGTCGTAATCGGTTTCGCTGATCCGGATGGGTTGGGAAACGCTCAGCGCCTTCGCGATCTCGGGCAGGGTGTTGGAATGCCCGATCACGAGCGCGTTGCCGTCGGAGGCTTTTAGCTGCGCGATGAGTGTGGCGGTCTCTTTCGCCGGCACGACCTCGCTTTTTATGCCTAACGAGTGAGCGAGCGGCGCGCCTGTCTCCTGGGTGCGTTTGTATTCGGAAGTGTAAATCGCGGTGATACCGGCATCGCAGAGTGTGCTGGCCAAGGACTTGGCGCGCGCTTTTCCTTCCGCCGAGAGGTCGGGGTCCTTTTGCGGCGCTGCGCTCGTATCCGCGCGTTCGGCGTGCCGAACGAGGAAGATCGCGCCTGGCTCCGCCGGCAGAGTGGCCGCAAGCAGAAACGTGATGAGGAAGAAGAAAAGAAGAGATCGCATCATGTCTTAACCATTCGTGAGGGAGCGGAAAAATAGTTTCCTTTGAATCATCTGCACGATCCGGCGCGCGCTTTCATTGTCGGCCATCCGGAACAAGCGACGGAGGGAGTAGATTCCGATCCCAAGGGTGATAACTGCTCCGATGCAATAGCCGGCGATGCCTGCCTCTAGAACAAGAACGAGGACCAGCCCGGCGGCCGCGGAAAGGACGACGATCAGGCGCAAATTCGTCGGCGACCAGCTAAAGCGACAGAAGCGCCTGACCACGAAGTAGAGAAAGGCGGTGTAACTCAAATAGGAACCGACAAAGGCGTAGCCGGCCGCTTCAATTCCAAAAAAGCCGATCCCGAAATAGACCAGCGCGAGATAACTCGTGATCCACACGATCTCGGCGCAGGCGAACGTCCAGGCCCAGGCGTGCGCCATCAGGAGATAGCCCATTGGCCAGGCGATGACTTTGAGAATGTTTCCCACCAGAAGCCAGCGAAGCAGAGTCGTGGCCGCGCCAAACTTGGCCGAATAAAAAATGAGGATGAGGGCCGGCGCAAAGAGCAGCATTCCCAAAATGAGCGGCCCCCCCAGGAGCAACGCGACTTCGGTCTGCTCATTGACTAGTTTGTTCGCGCTCTTCTGATCGCGAATGCGAGAGGCGAGATGCGGATAAAAATCAACGCCCATCGCAGTCAGGATGAAGTCGATGTAAAAGACGACGATTCCCCAGCCGGCCTGAAAATATCCCGCCGAAGCCATCCCGAGGCGATCAAGGATAATAACGCGGGTGCAAAGAAGCGCCGTTGCCAGGACGAGACCGGCGAAGACAAAGGTGACACCGAGCCCGAGCAAGGTCCGCGATTCTGCGCGCATCTCGCCGGAGGAAGGCTTCAACTGAGGAGGCGGCAGGCGGCGGACGAACCACCAGGAGCAAATGAGCGTGGCCAGGGTTGCCGAAACGATCGCGTAAACCAGGCCCTGCTCACGCCAGAGCCAGACAAGCAGAACGGCCAGCGACGTGCCGATCGCCGAGCCCACGACGTTGATGCGCGCGATCTCTTTGATCCGGCGCAAGCCGGTGAGAACCGCCACCTGCGAGCCGGATAAAATCGCGAACAACACTCCGAGCGAGAGAACGCCGATCGCGGGACCGTATCCGGGCTGATGAAAAACCCAGCGCGAGACCGTTGTGCGGAGGAGGAAAAGAACGAGGGCTCCGGTGATCCCCAGCGCCAGCGTCAACCAGCGCAAAGTGAACCGCGCGGTGGCGACCATTCGTTCGTTCCCTGAGCTGGTCGCCTCGCTGATCTGGCGCACTCCACTGCTGCCGATGCCGAGGCCGCTGAGAGTGACCGTCGTGCCCATGATGGAATAGTAGAATCCGATCAATCCCACCCCGACCGGGCCGAGCAGGATCGCAAAGATTTTCATTTGGCCGATGCGAATGAGCGCGACGATCAGATTGGAACCGCCTACGATGGCGGTCGACTTAAGAATCCGCCGGGAAGAGGAGTCGCCCGTCTTCAAAACCTTGCTTCGCCCTACGCGCCGTTGTTGACCACATCGGTCCGTGCGCCGGGAGGAGTCGGAGCCGGCGGAGGGACATTTTTCCTCCGCAGGACGAGGGAAAGTGATCGGCGGATCGCCCGGATGAAAAAGGTGGCGATGATCTGCAGAGGCGAATGGCCGATTTTCCTGATCTGGCGGATGGAGTAGAGGGTCCGCCCAAACTTGCCGCGATAGAAATTCGCGATCGCCCAATTGTAGTAGAGGACGCGGAGATTTCTTTGCAATTTCCGACGGACCTCGCCGTCCTTGACCTCGGGGAGACTGAGCCACTTGAGATAGCGGCGTTCGATCGAAGTAAAGGCGGGTTGCCGGGCCGCCGCGATCACGTCCATGAGTCGATCCCGCGAGGGAGTCCGGTCGATCTTGACGAGCGGCGCGCGGACCACGCAAAAGCGCGTATGAAAGGCGAGCCGAAAAAGCAAATCGGTATCTTCGCCGACCACGAGTTCCTCATCGAAGCGATTCACTTTTTCCAGGAGCGCGCGCCGGACGAGCATGCTCTGGACAAAGAGCGCCGGGTATTTGGCGAGGATGTATCCCACCGAATCTTCCAGCGGCCCGAAGTCGGAGGGGCAGTCGAGCCCGGCCCACCAAAAGGCGGAGCGCGTGATGGCCGGATCGCCCGTGAAGATGCAATCGGTAAAGCAGGCTCCGTAGTGCTCGCCCAATTGAGCGAGAGCGTGAAATTGCGCTTCCAGTTTTGTCGGCAGCCAGAGATCGTCCGAAGCCAGAATCGAGACCCACTCACCGCGAGCCACTTCGATCCCCTTGTTCTGGGCCGCGCTCGCACCTTTGTTTTCCTGATAAAAATAGCGGACCCGATCGCGGTAGGGCGCCAACCGCTCCGCCGTGTCGTCCGTCGAACCGTCGTCGACCACGATGATCTCGCGGTCGGGATAGGTTTGTTCGAGCGCGCTCTCGATCGCGTTCAGCACCAGACCGCTCCGATTGAAAGTCGGAATGATGATGGAGACTAGCATGCGAATTGTTCGTGGGTGATGATGGGTCGCTGGCCCCGGTAACCTCGGGCCGCACTCACGTCGGGCAGGCAACTCACACAGTCCTGCATCCGCCCGATCTCAGACTAAGAACGCTACCAGAGAGTCCCGTTTCTGACGCTGATGTGGCCTCCCAGATGGAGCGCATTGAAAGCAGGCAGTCTATTCGAGCCGGCAGTTGCATGTCAATCGTTAGCGCCACCTGGGCAGGCGCAGGGAAGTGGGGTCGCATGATTGTCTGAGGATGAGATCAGCACGAATCGCGCACAGCGATCAGGAAAGAGAGTCTCCACGTTTCCCGCGCCGGTTGCCTGAAGAGGAAAACGAGACCAAGAATCTAGTTATGCAGCCCGTCGGCGGACTCCATCACATCACCGCGATCGCGGGACCGGCGCAGGAGAACCTCGATTTCTACGCCGGCGTGCTCGGAATGCGACTGGTGAAGAAGAGCGTGAATCAGGATGATCCCCGGACTTACCATCTCTTCTACGCCGACGCCGAAGGGCACCCCGGAACCGATCTGACTTTTTTCCCGTGGGCCGACCTTGCCCCGAGCCGCGACGGCTACGGCCTGAGCACGGAAGTTTCTCTCGCCGTCCCGCCGGAGAGCCTGAGGTTTTGGCACGATCGGCTGGAGCGCCACGGCGTGAAAATGTCTCCGCTCGAGACGCGCTTCGGTCAACGCGTGCTTCCGCTCGAGGATCCTCACGGCCTGCGTCTCACCCTCACCGAAAGCCAGAGCTCGCTCGCCACGGCGGAGCCCGTCTCGGGCGGAGCCGGGTTAGGCCGGCCTTTTACTCCGTGGGAGCGCAGTCCGATTCCCGTCGCGGAACAGATTCGCGGGCTGGAAGGCGCGCGGATGGTCGAGCGCGATCTTACGGACGTGGTCGCTTTCCTCGCCGGTGCTCTCGGGTTCCGAGAAATCGCGCTCGAGAATGGTTGGACGCGCTACGGTTTGGGCGAGGGGAAGTCCGGCCAGTACGTCGACCTGCGAGCGGCGCCGGAAGCGCGCCGTGGCGCCTGGGGCACAGGCAGCGTCCATCATCTTGCCTGGCGGGTGCGGGATGACGCCGAGCAACTCGTGGTGCGGGAACAGGTCTTGCGCGAGGGCGCGCAGCCGACCCCGGTGATTGACCGTTTCTGGTTCAAGTCGGTTTACTTCCGCGAGCCCGGTGGCGTGCTCTTCGAGCTCGCGACCGATGG
>JBBQHV010000167.1:0-4624 GCA_038324295.1 Chthoniobacterales bacterium | reverse complement strand
CTCGCGCTCTGCTCATCGGCTGCGGGCTGGTCGTCACACTTTACGTCTTCGCGAACCTTGCCTACGTCGCGACGCTGTCGTTAGGCGAAATCGCGCACGCGCCGCAGAATCGAGTGGCGGTGGCCGCGCTTCGGGCGGTCCTCGGTCCGGCCGGCGCGAGCGCGATGGCGGCGGCGATTCTTGTTTCCACTTTTGGCTGCGATAACGGGCTCATTCTCGCGGGAGCGCGGGTTTACTATGCGATGGCGCGGGACCGGTTGTTTTTCCGCGCGATCGCGACGACGAATGCGCGCCACGTGCCGGCGGCGGCGCTGGTCGCGCAAGGCGTATGGGCGGCGTTCCTCACCCTGCCGCGAACGGTCGGGGTGGATGCGACGACTGGGGCGGTGAGTTACGGCAACGTTTATACCCAACTGCTCGAATACATCGTCGCGGCAGACCTTGTTTTTTACGTGCTCCTGGTCGCGGCGGTGATCGTTTTGCGCCGGAAAAATCCCGATCTGGCGCGACCGTATCGGGCCTGGGGTTATCCGGTTGTGCCGCTGGTGGCGATCGGCCTGGCACTGGCACTGATTGTCGATCTGGCGGTGCTCGCCCCCGCGACTTGCGGGATCGGGTTTGCCATCGTGCTGAGTGGGTTTCCCGTTTTCTTCCTCTGGAGACGTTCGCCTAACGAGCCGGACGCAGCCTGAAATGGCGCGCCATCGGAAGATCCGGGGAGCACGGGCAGTCTGCCCGTTCGGGAGCCGGGTGTTACCCGGCGACCTTTCGCGGAGGGAACCGTTTTTGGCAGTTCGCGGTGAGTAACACTCACCGCCAACGGGGTGACACCCCGTGCTCCCCGGAAGCAGTTTCGGCCTCCCCTAGCGGCCAGTTTGATCGTTAGGGCGTGTTTGCGTTCGCTTTTTGAGTGCGGACGCGGGTGCGGACGGTGGCTTTGAAATCGCGCAGGGACAGCGCACGCCGGCCGGCCGCGACCGCCTGCTCGCTTGCGCCGAGCTGGCTCACGTCGGTCAGCGGTTGATCTTCCCCGGTAAGAAGCATCTCCTCGCCGGCCTGATCTTTTTTGATCCGAAACCGACCGTGCTGAATACCAACCAACGGGACGAACTGGCTTCCGTTGTTTTCGACGAAGAGCAGATCGTGATCGCCCTTTTGAAATTTTGGCGCGTCGGAGACCTGCATGGTCTCCCCATCAACCGTCCCGCCGAGCATGCGGATGGTGTAGCTCGTGCCGGGGTCGCCCTTGAGCGCGTCGTCCACTTTGAAGGTGACGTAGGTAACGATGCGATGCTCGGCGCCTTCGCCGATCCATTGCGACTGGAGGACGGTCACTTCGCCTTCGAAGATGACCTGCGCCCGCCTAACGAGATGATCGAAGTCGGGCGGGATGACGGTGGTGGCGCGAGCGGCCGGCGCGAGAAGGAGGAAAAGCGGGCAGAGGAGAAGGGCGAGGGAGCGATTCATCGGAAGGAAAGAAAAGCGGGGTTGCGAAGATTTTAGGCGGTGTTGGTTCATTTTCAATTTCCCGTTGCTCATTGATCGAGGTCGTAGATTTCGACGAGGCCGATGCCCTCCCCGTTATCGGCCCCTCGCACGACCGCGGTGTAATCGCCCGCTCCGAGCGTAGTGATAAGCGCCGACTCACGCGGGTCGTTAGGCGGAATGCCGGTGGCGCGGATTTGATCGGCTTGCGAACTGTTCTGCCAATCGTCGTTCATGACGACGAGCGCGCCGTCGGCGTCGCGCACTTCGACGAGCGGATTGGCCAGGACGCTGGAGCTGGTGCTCCCGGCTAACGACGGCCCGAGCGCGCGGACGAGGATCGATTTGGTCGAGTTGCCGCGCACGATAAAACCACCGATCAAAGCGTCGTTTCCGACGCCGACCCGGCCGCGGGTGGAGATGTTGGCGGCATGCGATCCTTCGTAGGTATCGAGGGTGTAATTTTCGACCAGACCAATGCCGGTCGTGTTGTTCACACCCGACACAACGACCGTGTAATTACCCGGAGTAAGCCGCGCCACGATCGCCGCCTCCCGCGGATCACTCGGCGGGATCGTGCTCGCGATAACTTCATCCGCATCCGGTCCGTCCTGCCAGTTGTCGTTCGACTCTATGACCGCGCCGGAGGCGTCGAGCAAAGTCATCTGCGGATCCTGCAACGCACCTGTCACCCCGCTCGCGCCGAGGGAAGGTCCGAGGGCGCGGAGCAGCACTTTTTTCTTCTTGTCGCCGTCGATGATGAAGCCGCCGATCAGGACGTTGTCGCCGGTCCCGACCCGCATCCGGGTCGACAGATTGACCAGTCGGCTGGTCGAAAACGGTGGCGGCGCGGGAGTCGGCGTCGGGTTCGGACCGCCCGGAGCGTCGTAAAGGAACTGAATCCCGGCGATGTCGTCGGCGGTGAGCTCGTAGGTATTGCTCACGACGGAATTCATGATCGCGGCGACATGCTGGCCGGCTTGATCGGGGTGATCGAGCCCAAGCGCGTGCCCGAGCTCGTGCTGGAAAATGCGGCGGATATCGGGTATCGCGTGGCCGTTCGACCCGAACTGCAAATCTCCCCGGTAGGAATCGAAGGTTTCCGCCTTATTGAAGAGCACATCGGCTTCCGTGATGTTCTTGCCCTGCGTGCGGTAATAAGTGACGGCAAGCACGCCGCTGCCGAATGTTTCGCCAAAAATTGTCGTCGAGAAAACGACGCAGTTGACCCCGTCACCTGAGGAGAGCGGAACGCTGGAATCCATCACCCTCTTAAACTGCACCTGTTTCATTTTGGCGTTCCAGGCATCGGACGCCGGAGCGGCGGCGATATTCCAGGTTTGGCTGCCGTCCTGAAGAGACTGGGAAGGGGTGCCGAGCTGCATTTGCAGGGTGATGACGCTGCCATCGGGCCAGGAGGCGTTCTCCAGCGCGTAGCCGTGCGCGAGGGGAACCAAGACCAGGAGCCCGAGAGCAAGCAAGAGGGGAACGAGGCGGCTATGAAGGGAAAGGCGAGGCATGAGAAACGAGGCGACCGGGTTAGGATTTCCATAATCCTAATAAGCAGATCGCGTGCACGGGAAGCGGGTCCCGAGCGAATTTTCCCGAAAGAAACCGGCGACCCCTCCACCGTTCTGCAGCCACGCTTCAACGGGGCTGTCGGCGGGACAGACCCCGTGGATTCAACAACTGGAGGGCGGGGCTCCTGCGACGCCGCGGACGACCTGGAGGGCGGAGCTCCTGCGATGCCGCCAGGGATATCGAAAACGCCGCCACCCTCGAGAATCGAGAGAATGGGTTGGGTGGGACTCGAACCCACAGCCAACCCCGAAAGCTTTCGGGGCTGCTCTCGGGCACGTCAATACGGCGATCAAATCGTGGGTTGGGTGGGACTCGAACCCACAGCCAACGCCTTAAAAGGGCGCTGCTCTACCATTGAGCTACCAACCCGCGCGAAGCTTCAGGTCTTACGACGATTCGGCGCGCCGCGCAAGAATTCGAGGGGCAAACCGCCCGTCGGAGTTGCGCCTCTTGGCTCCGCGACGAGGCACGGAAGAACGCGGATTTCCGCGGATAGAAAAACCAATCCGTGTTTCATCCGTGTCAATCCGTGGCCCAAAATCTTGTTCCCGAGAGATCCTCGGCCCGCGCTGCGCGTGCCTGCCAATGAGGTATTTAACGGCTTGAAAATGAGCGAAACCGGGCAGGCGAAGCGCCCGCCCTACAATTTTAAAAGATCGCGCAACGAGTTTTGCGGGCGCGCGAGCTCGAAGACTTCGAGGCCGGCGGCCTTCGCCCCGGCCCAATCCCGCTCCGGGTCGTCGCCCACGTGTAGCACTTCGTTAGGCGCGAATCCGCTCACCTCGAGCGCGCGACGATAAATCAACGGATCGGGCTTGTCCGCCCCCAGCTCGCTCGAGAGGAAAACGTGCCGAAAAAATTTCGAGACTGCGAGGTGCTCCAAAATCATGCGCAACCGTCCATCAAAATTGGACACGACCGCGAGGTGGAATCGCGGCGCGAGCGCTTCCAGCACCTCAGCCACTTCGGGATAGAGTTCCCACACTCCGGCCTCCGCGAAATGCCCATAGGCGGCCTCGAAAAAAGTATCGCGGTCGAGCGGCGCAACCTTCGCGGAGATGCGGTCCAGGACGCGCTCGATTAGCTCGCGCCACCAGCCTTTGTCATCATCGGCACGCGGCTCGCCGGTCGCCGGTCGCATCGGCATTTCCTGCCAGACCTGGCGGAACGCGCGGTCCAACTCCGCCGGGTCGAGGGTGAGACCCTGCCGCCTCCCGACGAGGGCGTAGTTTTCTCCCACGCTTTCCGTTAGGCGAACGAGCGTCCCGGCCGCGTCGAAAAAAATCGCGCGGAACAAGCGGTCGTTTCTCATTCGCATAACAGGTATCCGCTTTGCGCCCAGAGCACAAAAGGCGTTGTCATCCCGAGCGCAGCGAGCGGCACGATCGTCCGGACACGTCGTCGCCATCGAAGGATTTGACGGCCGCTGTAGCGGCGCTCTGTGAGCGTCGCAGTCTGCTGCAAAACGACGCCCCCGACGACGGTCATAGACCGCCGCTACAGCGCGCTGCTCTTTCTCGTTTACGTGAAGGTGACGTTGTCGATCTTCGCCACCGCG
>JBBQHV010000166.1:0-4655 GCA_038324295.1 Chthoniobacterales bacterium | reverse complement strand
ACGCGAAAAATTCACCGACCGCCGCTTATCTCTCCGGCCGGTCGAAGATAAACATCCCGCGCCAGCGCGTCGCGCCACGGACTCTCAACACTCAACCCTCAACTCTCAACTCCTCCCCCGACGGCTGGCTCACGATTCGGGACGCGAACGAAAACAACCTCCAGAACATCACCGCCGCCTTTCCGTTAGGCTGTTTTACCTGCATCACCGGTGTCTCCGGAAGCGGCAAATCCACTCTCGTGGACGACATTTTGCGGCGCGCGCTTTTCCGTCATTTCTACAACTCGAAAGACAAACCGGGCGAGCATCGCGCCATCCACGGGCTCGACCAGATCGACAAGGCGATCATCATCGACCAGAGCGCAATCGGCCGCACCCCGCGCTCCAATCCGGTCACCTACACCGGCGCTTTCACGCCGATCCGCGAGCTCTTCAGCCAGCTGCCCGCGTCGCGCATTCGCGGCTACAGCGCGGGGCGTTTCAGCTTTAACGTCAAAGGCGGCCGCTGCGAAAATTGCCAGGGCGACGGCCTCATCAAAATCGAAATGCATTTCCTCGCCGACGCCTACGCGGTCTGCGAAGTCTGCCAGGGCAAGCGCTACAATCGCGAGACGCTCGAGATCACTTTCAAGGGAAAAAATATCGCCGACGTTCTCGCCCTGACGGTCGATGAAGCCTCGCGTTTTTTCCGCAACGTCCCGACGGTGTCGGACAAGTTGAGTGCGCTCCAGGATGTCGGGCTCGGCTATCTCCGGCTCGGGCAATCCGGCACGACCCTCTCCGGCGGAGAAGCGCAGCGGGTCAAGCTCGCGACCGAGCTGGCCAAAAAAGCGACCGGACGCACCCTCTACATCCTCGACGAACCGACCACCGGGCTGCACTTTGCCGACATCGAGAAACTTTTGCAGGTGTTGATGAAATTGCGCGACGCGGGCAACACCCTGGTCGTGATCGAGCACAACCTGGAGATGATCAAGTGCGCCGACTGGGTGATCGATCTTGGCCCAGAAGGGGGCGAAGCGGGCGGTCGGATCGTCGCTGAGGGCACGCCGGAAGAGATCGCGCGCGCCCGCGGCAGCTACACCGGGGAGCATCTCCGGCCATTGTTAGGCAAATGAAGCGAACGCTTGCCCTGGTCTGCTGCGCGCTCGTCTTTTCGGCAGGCGGGATCGCGGCGGAGACACTGGAGAGCGCACTGCAGCCGCTCAGCGATGGCGTGCCCCAGGTCGCGATCGAACGGTTGCAGAAATTTCTCGCGCAACATCCCAAACCGGTGGAAGCCGCCGTCGCCAAAGCGCGCCTCGGCGAGGCGCTCGTCCGCGCCGGCCGCCCGGGTGAAGCGCTGCCCGTGCTGGCCGATCTTGGCCTAACGAAAAGTCCGGAGGCTCGTTTTTGGCGGGCCCAGGCCCTCGCCGGCCTCGGGCGCTGGACGGAAGCACGGCTCGCCTACGAACACGCCGCCGCTCTCGCGGAGGGTCCGTTGCGGAGCGATGCGCTCTTCGGCAAGGCGGAGGCGCTCCGCGCCCTCGGCGAGCAGGAGGAGGCGCTCCGAGTGCTGACGACGCTCCGGGACGATGCTCGCTGGAGCGTGCGGGCGTCGTTAGGCAGAGCCGACCTGCTGCTCGCGCGGGGCGAGATCGGCGAGGCGGATCGGGTGTTGCGCGAGATCAAGCCGGAGAAACTCGGGGATCGGAGCGAGCGTCGTTATCTCTTCGGTCGCATCCACCTCGCGCAGCACGATTACGATCGGGCGGTGGATATTCTCTCCGTCATTTTGCAAAAACCGGAAGGCGTTTCGCATCCGCTCCTCATCGCCACGCTGCTCGCGATCGCGGATGCCCAGCTCCAGAACAAAAATCCGGAACGGGGCGACAACGTGCTCGAGGAATTCATCGATCACCATCCGGCGGATTCCGAGCTGCCGGCGATTTTCGCGAAGCTCGATGCGCTTTACCAGGCTGAGCAGAAACCGGCGACGAATGAATTGGAACGCTGGATTCGCGACCCGGCGCAACCGCGCCGCGCCCTCGCCCGCTGGTATCTGGCGCGCAACCAAATACGAGCGGGCGACCGCGCCGCCGCCATCGCCACGCTCATGCCGCTGCGCAACACGCCGGTGCGTTTGCCGTCGTTAGGCGAGGCGCAGCTTCAGCTGGCCCGGCTGCTTTTGGCAGAGCAACGCTGGGACGCCGCGATCGCGGCGGCGGAGGCGGCGCGCCGGCAAACGAACCCGCTCGCGCTCGCGCAGGAGGCCGATTGGCTGATTGCGGAAGCGCATTATCGGGCCGGCCGGCTGGAAGAGGCGGCGTCCATTTTCGAGCAAGTCGCGCAACGCGCGCCCGATCTCGCGGGCCCGGCGCTCTTCAACGCCGCGCTCTGTTGGCTGCGTCTCCAGCGCACGGAAAAATTCTCAAGCGACTACGAAAAGATCAGCAACGATCCGGCGAAAAAGGAGGTAAAGGGGGAGTTACTCCTCGAAGAAGGAGCCCTCCAAGCCGCGCAGGGCAAACCGGAAGCGGCCGATTCGTTTCAAAAATTCATCCAGAATTTCCCCGGCAGCCCGCGCGTCTCGGAGGCGTGGGTAGCGCTGGCCGAGCTCGCGTTTCATGCGCGCCGACCGAATCTGGAGGAAGCGCGGCAGGACCTGGCGCGGGCGCGGCAAAGCAATCCGACGCCGGCGGCGATCGAGCGCGCCGATTATCTGGACATCTGGCTGAAGGACGTGGCGCCGCGCGCGGACGAGGCGCAGGTGATCGCGGCCGCGACCGATTTCCTGCGGCAACATCCGGGCTCGGCTTTCACCGCCGAGGTGCGGATGAAACTCGCGGAGACCTATTTTCGCCGCCAGGATTTTGCCAACGCGCAGACCCAATTCGAATTGCTCGCGCAAAAGAACCCGAACGGTCCGCTGACGGAGAAGGCGCTCTTTTTCGCCGCCCGCTCGGCCATGTCGAGCATGGGCGCGGAGTCGCTCGATCACGCCCTCGCGCTTTTCGATCAAGTCGTAAAATTGAACGGCGATTTGAAATGGGCGGCCCGGAACGAAGAGGCGGCGATCGAGCGGCGGCTCGGGAAAAATAACGACGCGCTCGCGATCTACGACGAGGTGCTGAAGAACGAGGCGAAGCCGCCCGACCGCCGGGAAGCGCTCTGCGGGAAGGGCGACGTGCTCTACGAAATGGGGTCGAGCGACCCGAAGAATTATCGGCGCGCGATCGAGCTCTTCGAGCAGTTGGCGAACGAACCGGGCGTGCCCGCGCACTGGCGGAATCAGGCGGAGTTCAAGAAAGGAAAGGCGCTCGAGAAACTAAACGATCGCCCGGGCGCGCTCGCGACCTATTACCACGTGATCGAAGAAGGCGCGCAGCCGGAGCGGCAGCATGAATTTTTCTGGTTCTACAAGGCGGGCTTCAACGCCGCGCATTTGCTTGAAGAAGCGAGCGACTGGAAAGCGGCGGTCGCGGTTTATCGCAAGCTCGCGGCGGTCGGAGGCACGCGGAGCGAGGAAGCGAAAACGCGCCTCACGCAGTTGCGGCTCGATCATTTTCTCTGGGAGGAATAGGCGCCGGGCGCTTCGGATCGCTTTTGTAGCGTCCGCTGTCTCAGCGGATCGGGAGCGATGAGAGCAGTCAGAGCTCGACGTGAGGTGCGCTGAGACAGCGCACGCTACAACGTTAGAGCGGCTTTTCTGCGAGCCAGGGCATGAGACGGCGGAGCCGTTCGCCTACTTGCTCCATCGAGCGGCCTTCCGCTTCTTTGAGCAGGCGCTCATAACGCTTCTTTCCCGTGGCCGTTTCGCGCAGCCAGCCACGGGCGAATTTCCCGCTTTGAATGTTGCGCAGCGCCTCTTCCATCTGCGCTTTGACGCGGCGGTCGATAATCTTCGCACCGACGGAGACGTCACCCCATTTGGCGGTTTCCGAGATCCGCTCGCGCATCCCGCTGATGCCGGCGCGATGCATCAGGTCGACGAGGAATTTCAACTCGTGCAGACATTCGAAATATGCCGTCTCCGGTTGATAACCGGCCGCGACCAGTGTTTCGAAACCCGCCTGAACAAGCGCGTTGATCCCCCCGCACGAGACGGCTTGCTCCGCGAAAAGATCGGCTTCCGTTTCCTCGCGAAACGTCGTCTCGAACACGCCGGCGCGCGTCCCGCCAATCGCCTTGGCGTAGGCGAAAGCAAGCTGGCGGGCCCGCCCGGTCGCGTCCTGGTGGATGGCGAGCGCGCAGGGAACGCCTTTGCCCTCGACGAACTGGGTGCGGACCATCGGCCCGAGCCCTTTGGGCGCGACCATCACGACGTCGACGTCGTTAGGCGGGACGATTTCGCGATAATGAATGGCGAAACCGTGGGCGAAGAGCAGGAGCTGCCCTGCGCGCAGGACGGGCGCGATCTCGGCGCGATAAATCTGCGCCATTTTCGTATCGGGCAGAGCAAGAAAGACAATCTCGGCCCGGCGAACCGCCGCCGCCGTCGTCGTTAGGCGAAACCCGGCGCGGCGCGCGGGCGGGCGCGATTTACTTTTCGCAGGCAGACCGATCACGACCGGGACGCCGCTGTCGCGCAAGTTCAAGGCCTGTGCGCGCCCCTGCGCCCCGAACCCGAGGACGGCGCAGGTCTTATCGAGAAGCGGACGGAGATCGACTTCTTT
>JBBQHV010000165.1:0-4700 GCA_038324295.1 Chthoniobacterales bacterium | reverse complement strand
TGATTGTCCGCGCTGACGTGATAGAGCTGCGCGGTCGACTGGTTATACCACGAGCTCCAGGTCGCGCCGCCGTTCACGGTGATGATCGCGCCCTGATCGCTCGCGAGCAGGACGATCTTGGAGTCGTTAGGCGAAATCCAGGTGTTTTGATAATCGTCGCCCCCGGGCGCGCCGCGCCAGCCTTCCCAGGTCTTGCCGCCGTCGCTCGATTTCCAGCAGACCGTGCTCGCTGAATAAACGACCTGCGGATTCTGCGGATCGATCCGCGGCACTGGCAGGTCGCCGCCGCCGATTCGTCCGGCCGGGCGCGTGTCGTCGGTCGCGATCGTCCAGCTCGCACCGGCGTCGTTCGAACGATAGAGCTTCACCGCCTTCGGCGTGGCGATCGCAGCGAAAAGCCGCTCTGGCGCACTCGGCGCGATCGCGAGATGGGCCTGCACGATGTCGTTAGGCAAACCGCCGCTCAGCTTCTGCCAGGTCTGGCCGCCATCAGTGGATTTGAAGATGCCGCCGTGCGTTCCATTCCAGGCGGCATTCTCCCAGGGGCCTTCGCGCGCTTCCCAGAGCGACGCGTAAACCGTCGCCGGATTTTGCGGATCGATCTGCACATCCGCGGCGCCGGTGTTTTCATCCTGATAGAGCGTTTTCGCGAATGTCTTCCCGCCGTCGGTCGAAAGGAAAATGCCGCGCTCCTCGTTAGGCCCGTAAGGATGGCCCGCGACCGCGACGAGGAGGCGATCGGGATTTTTCGGGTCGAGCGCGATCTGCGCGATTTGCTGTCCACCGCGCAGCCCGAGATGGGCCCAGGTTTTGCCGGCATCGGTCGATTTGTAAATGCCGTTGCCGACCGCGAGATCGGGCCGATGCAACCCCTCGCCGCTCCCGACGTAGATGATACTTGGATTGGAAATCGAAACGGCGAGGGCGCCGACCGAAGCGGTCGGCTGATCGTCGAAGATCGGTTGCCAGGTGCGGCCGTAGTCGTCCGAGCGGAAGACGCCGCCGTTGACCTGGGCGAAGTAGAAAACGTTAGGCTGGGAAGGCACCCCGGAGATGGCGCGGACGCGGCCGCCGCGGTAAGGACCGATGTTGCGCCAGTGGAGGAGGTCGGAAAAATCTGGCGCGGCGAGCGCAGAGCTACCTAACGAGAAGGTAAGAAGAGCGAGAATGAAGTGGAAACGCAATTTCACGGCCGCACGATAACTCACCCGGCGCGTTGCTCCACCTCCGGGGAGGACGGAGTGCCACTCCGTCGTTCGGCGGAGTCTCCGCCGAACCGGAGGGAGCGCGATGCCTGACGACGAGTTGTCGCGGGCCGTTGCGTAATGCAGAGAGGCCTTGGGCGAGACTCGCCCAAGCGCGACGGGGTAACACCCCGTCCTCCCCCGAGGTGCCGATTACGCGTCAGGTTGCTGCGGACGGCGCTGCCGCTGGTGCCGGCTTCTTCTTTGCTGCCGCGGCGGCTTCGAGCGCGGTGTCGACGGCTTCGGCTTCGCGCGGATGGATGCCGTGATAATAGGTGTTCGATTTCGCGAGGTCTTCTTTGCGCATGAGGAGCGCATCGAAGCGCTCGCGCCGGCTCAACTCATAGACCTTGTCCATCTTGATCGCCTCAAACGGGCACACCTCGACGCAAATCTGGCAGCTCATGCAGACCGAGATGTCGATGTCGAAAGTGGCCGGATAAAACTGCGGCTTGCCCAGGTAGTCCGGCTTTTTGTCTGTGCTCTTGACGATGTAGATGCACTGCGGCGGGCATTCCTTCTCGCAAATCTTGCAGGCGACGCAGCGCAAACCCGCGGCCGCGTCGTCGGTGTCGTAAACGAGGAAAGGAAAGTTGCGCGAGTTTTCCGGAAGCGCGACGCGCTCCTCCGGATATTGCACAGTCGTGAGGCGATCTTTCTCGAAATAGCTGCCGAGGAAGTTTCTCCCCGTCACCGCCATGCCCTTGAGTATGCCTGCGCCAATCATGGATCAATCACTGCCCTCGATCGTTCACTAAAGCAGGCTGCGGATTATTTGTCTCCTTGCAGTTCGAGCCCGTCCGAGGCGAGCGAGAGTCACGACTCCGGGAATAATACGTTAAAACTTTCATTTACATTTTTTCAGGCGCTCCTCAGCTTTGGCGGATTAACGCATTCGACTTCGAGGAAATTATGATGAAAACAAAACGCTCCATTCTGTTTGCTTTCCTGGCCCTGGCCAGCGCCGGCTCCGCTCTGGCCGGCGCCACTTTCACGCCGACCGGTTTTGAAATGATCCCAACCTCGATCTCGGACGACGCTTCCATCGTGGTCGGCACGGGATTCTTTGGCGCTCCGAATCTTTATTATACCGAAGCCACCGGCGCGACCCTTATCGGTGACGGCTGCTCCAACGGCCTGCCCGCAATTTCGGGCGATGGAACGACAGTCCTCGGCTGCCACGTCGATCCGCAGGGAAACGAAAACGCTGCAAAATGGCTCGGCGGCACGAGCTGGCAGGATCTCGGCTCGGAAGCCGGCGCGGTCCCGTGCGGCACGTCGTTGAGCGGCGCCTACGGAGTGAACCAAAACGGCACCCTCGGCGTCGGTCTGCTCTGGCGGGCGCAAGTTTGCCATGCCAACGCGGGCACATGGGATCTCGTGAATGGCGGCCCGGCCACGGTCCTGCCGACCCTCCTCGACGGTCCTGCGACGCGGGCCAACGCCGTGAATGCGGACGGGAGCGTGATTGTCGGCTGGCAGGATCAACTGAACGGCGAGCGCTCGGCCGCCAAGTGGGTCAATCGGGTTCCGGAATTGATCCTGACCGATACCGGCGCCTTGAACGGCGAGGCGCAGGCGGTGAGCGCGGATGGGAAGACGATCGTAGGCGGCGGTTATGCTTTCGGTCATCCGGCTTGGATCTGGCACGACGGGATCGGCGTCAGCCCGATCGGCGGAGGAAAGCAGGGGACGCGAAAAAGAACCTATGTGGCTCTGGGTGTGAGCGACGACGGCCGGATGGTGGTTGGGTTCGTCCACGGCGGACGTTTCAAGGAGCGGGCTTTTCTTTGGCGGGATCAGAAGGGCGTCCTGCTCCAGGACTTCATTGTCAACCAAGGCGCCGTGGTGCCGGACGGTTGGACGCTCATGGTCTCATCGGTCATTTCCGCGGACGGCAACACGATCTACGGCTGGGGCTTTAATCCGAGCGGCTTGGTCGAGATGTTCAAGGTCGTCCTGAACACGCCCTAGGTTACAAGCGTTGCGGGCGCGCGCGGAATGAGTGCGCTCGCCCGCTCCCCCTAACGATCGACTTCGCCCATCACGATGTCGACGCTGCCGAGGATGACCATGACATCGGCGACGGTGTGACCGAGGCACATGTCTTCGAGAATCGTCAGGTTGATCAAGCTCGGCGGACGCACCCGGTAACGATAAGGATTTCCGGTCCCGTCGCTGATCAGATAAAACCCGAGCTCGCCCTTGGGCGCTTCGATCCGGCCGTAGGCTTCGCCGAGTGGCGGTTTGAAGGCGCGGATCTTTACCTTCGGATTCATGATCGGCCCTTCCGGGAATTGCTCCATCGCCTGGTGCAGAATCGTCAGGCTCTCGCGCAGTTCGAGGACGCGCATCATGAGCCGATCGTAGCAGTCGCCGTGCTCGCCTAACGGGACCCGAAATTTGAAGCGCGGGTAAATTCCGTAGCCATCCACTTTGCGGATGTCGTAATTCACGCCGCTCGCGCGCAGGCCGGGACCGGTGATGCCGGCGTTGATCGCCAGCTCGGCGGAAACTTTCCCGATTTCCTGCGTCCGCGCGATAACGATTTCGTTTTCCGTGATCAGCTTCTCGAACTCATCGAGGAAACGCGGGAAGCCGTCGACGATTTTACGCGCGACCTCGAGCCAGCCGGGCGGGAGATCGACCCGACAGCCGCCGAAACGCATGTAGTCACACATCATGCGCGAGCCGCTGAGCGACTCGAAGAGGTCGAGCACGTATTCGCGTTCGCGAAAGGCATACATGAGCGGCGTGCCCCACGCGCCCATGTCGCTGAGGAGGAAGCCTAACAATGAGGTGTGATTCACCAGGCGGGTCAGCTCGGCCAGGATGACACGCAGATATTCGGCGCGCTCGGGGACCTCGATTCCGGCGAGTTTTTCGACACTGAGCGCGTAGGCCCAGTTGTTGGTCATGGAGCAAAAATAATCGAGCCGGTCGGTGTAGGGCATCGAACCGAGGTAGCTCGTGTTCTCGCCAATCTTCTCGTGGTTGCGATGGAGGTAGCCGAAGACCGGCTTGAGTTTGCGCACGATCTCGCCGTCGAGCGCCACGTTCATGCGGAAAACGCCGTGGGTCGAAGGATGCTGCGGACCCATCGAGACCTCGAGCAGCTCGCCGTCGAAACGCGCGCTTCGGGGAGCGGGCGCTTGATTCAGTTCGTGCAGATGAGCAGGCATCGAGAAGGTTCGGCTTTTCAAAGCGTGGCTTACGCTAGCGATGACGATGTTAATTTCCACCTCGCCCAGTTGGCGACATTGAATTTTTCGGGTGCTCGCGCCAGTTTGCAGACGCGAGCGGATTGACATTCGCGGCACTTGTCTTACTCGTCTTGGCTCCGGGATGAAACTTTTTCAAAACAGAATCTTCCTGACGCTGGGGGCGCTTCTGGCGCTGCTTATTTTCAGTGGCGATGTTTTGGATGACGTTTGGAATATCCCCGGATCGACGGCG
>JBBQHV010000164.1:0-4741 GCA_038324295.1 Chthoniobacterales bacterium | reverse complement strand
CAGGGGCGGGCCTCCTCGCAGAAACACGATTATTCCACTCCGGTCGGAGTGAAGGAACGGCCGCGCTTTCCGGTCGTTGTTTTGGTCAACGAAGGGAGCGCGAGCGGATCGGAAATCGTGGCCGGCGCGCTCAAGGATTTGCATCGCGCGATCGTGGTCGGCGAGACGACTTTCGGGAAAGGCTCGGTCCAAAACGTCATGCAATTGCCCGATGGATCGGCCCTGCGTTTTACGACCGCGAAATATTTCACCCCGAGCAAGCAGGTCATCCAGGGCAACGGCGTCGTTCCGAACATTCGCGTCCCGCTCACCCTCGAACAGGAGCGGGCCGTGGCCCAGTTGCGCAACGACGAGAAAATGAAACCGGAGGAAGCCATCGCGCTGATCAAGACGAAAGACCTGCAACTGATGCGCGGGATCGACGCGCTCAAGGGCGTCATGATTTACGCGCAGCAAACCGCGCCGAAAGTAGACGCGGTGAAGAAATAAGTTTCCTACAGAAGCGAACAAAGGGAACGAAGAGTCTTCTCTGTTTTGGGTCTTCGTGTCCTTCGTTGCCTTCTGTGAAATGAATTCCGTGCTCCTCGCGCTCGAAACCTCCTGCGACGAGACCGCTGTCGCGGTCCTGCGCGATCGCGAGCTGCTCGCCAGCGAAATCGCCTCCCAGACTGCTGAACACCAGCCGTACGGCGGGGTTGTTCCGGAAGTGGCTTCGCGCAATCATCTCCTGCACGCGCCACGCCTGCTCGAGCGCGCCGTGGCTGCGGCCGCGATTTCGTTAGGCGAGGTGGATGCCTTCGCCGCCACCAGCGGGCCCGGCCTGGCCAGTTCGCTCATGATCGGCGCTTCGCTCGCCAAAGGGCTGGCGCTCGGTTTCGAAAAGCCCTACCTCGCGGTCAACCATCTCGAGGGCCATCTGCTTTCGCCCTTTTTCGGGAGCGCGAACGGAATCGAGCCGAACGTCTCTCTGATCGTGAGCGGCGGTCACACTCTGCTCGTCGAGGTGAGCGGCCTGGGCGATTACCGAATCATCGGCCGCACCGTGGACGACGCGGCCGGAGAAGCGTTCGACAAAGTCGCGAAGATGCTCGGCCTCGCTTATCCGGGCGGGCCGGAGATCGAGCGTTGCGCGCGCGGCGGCGATCCGGGGCGGTTCGATTTGCCGCGCAGCATGCTGCATTCGGGCGATGCAAATTTCAGCTTCAGTGGGCTGAAGACCGCGGTCCGCTATTTATTGCCGAAGATCGAAGGCGCCGCGCTTCCGGACATTTGCGCCTCCTTTCAGCGCGCGGTGATCGACGTGCTCGTCGCGAAAACAATCGGGGCGGCGCGTGCTTCCGGGCGCTCGCTCGTCACCGTGAGTGGCGGGGTGAGTTGCAATCAGGAACTGCGCGCGCAGATGTCGTTAGGCTGCGAGCGCGAGAACTTGGAGCTGCGTTTCGCCGAGCCACGCCTCTGCACCGATAACGCCGCCATGATCGCCTTCGCCGCCATCCTCCGGCTGGAGCGAGGAGATGCCACCGCCCTAACGACCGAAATCGATCCCAACCTCGCGCTGGTCTAGCGCTCGCCTTCCGGGGAGGACGGGGTGTTACCCCGTCGCACTTGGTCGAGTCTCGACCAAGGCCATTTGCGCGCAGCGCAACCCATGGAGCGCACGCTGCGACAGCCAAAGCACGTGTTGCGCTTCGCGCAAAAGGCCGCGGGTGAGACTCACCCGCGCGCGACGGGCTAACAGCCCGTCCTCCCCGGAGAGAGAATTCAGTATTCGCGCGCGAGGAGGTGGTTCGCGAGCGCGTGCAGCGTCTCAGCCTTTTTGCCTAACGGCTTCAACGCTTCATGCGCACTTTTCGTTAGGCGAGCCGCTTCCCGACGCGACTTCTCCAGCCCGATCACGGCCGGATAGGTGGCCTTCTGCGCGGCCACATCCTTGCCCGCGCTTTTGCCCAGTTTCTCACTCGTCTGGGTGACGTCGAGGATGTCGTCGATCACCTGGAAGGCGAGCCCGAGGGCGCGCCCGAAGTCGCTCAGCGCGCTGAGCTGCGTCGGGGTGGCATCTGCGCTCATCGCGCCGAGCCTCACCGAAGCGGTCAGGAGGCCGGCGGTTTTGTTTTCGTGAATGTAACGCAGTTGCGCGCGGGTGTGCGGTTTGCCTTCTCCTTCCAGATCGGCGACCTGCCCGGCGATCAGTTTGCGGCTTCCGGCAGCGATTGAAATCTCCTGAATGATCGCGCGCAGATCGTAGCGCAGCGTCGTTTCCGCCTGCCCGGCGATTTCAAAAGCGACGGTCAGGAGCGCGTCTCCTGCGAGCACTGCGATCCCGTCGCCGAAGACCTTGTGACAAGTCGGCCGGCCGCGGCGGAAGTCGTCGTTATCCATGCTCGGCAGGTCGTCGTGGATGAGCGAGTAGGTGTGAATGCATTCCATCGCGCAGGCGAGGGGCAATCCACTTGTCGTTAGGCCGCCGCACGCTTCCGCGGCCGCCAGGCAAAGGATCGGGCGGAGACGTTTGCCGCCGGCGAAAAGCGAATAGCGCATCGCCTTGTGAATGGTCGCAGGTTTGGCGGAAGCCTTCGGAAGAAAACGGTCGAGCGCGCGATCGACCTCCTGCTGGCGGGCGCGGAGATAATTCTTCAGATCCACAGTGCCGCTAGTTGTAGCCGGGGGTGGTGGGCCCGGCAAGAGGAGCTAGCCTCCGACGGCCTGGTAATGGCCGAGCCCGCGCTTCCACATGAAGTTCGCCGCCGCCCACATCGCGAGGAGCCAGCCAACCTGGATGACGAGCGCGCCGAACATTTCCGCGCCGCGCAGCCGCCCTTGGAAAATCGCGATCGGACAAAACAGCTCGTAATAGAAGGGCAGCCATTTCATCACCGCCTGGACGGCCGGCGGCATGATATCGAGCGGGAACATCTGGCCGCCGAGGAAATACTCGAAGCTGTAAACGATGAAAACGATGGTGGAGATTTCCAGAATCCAGAAGGCCATCATGGAAAGCGCGTACGTCAGAAAAAACTGGATGAAGGCCGACATGAAAAGCGAGACAAGCGCGCAGAGCCAGGTCACGGGGTCGTTAGGCAAGACGATGAAGTGCCGGAAATAAATGAAGATGGCCGCGATCGGCAGAATCGTGACGGCGGTGTAAACGAGCCGGCCGCTCAGGAAGATGCTGAAGCGATAACCGAGGTAGTTCATCGGCTTGGTCAGGAAGGAGTTGATCTGGCCTTCGCGAATGTCGGCCGCGATCTGCCATTCGTCCTCCGTCGGGGTGACGAGGTTGCTGACCAGAATCGTGAGCAGGTAATAATAGATCATCGATCCGTAGTCGTAGCCGCGGAGGCCGCCGCCACTCTCCCGAAAGACGGCGCGCCAGAGGAAAATGGTGCCGACCAGCGGGATGAGACCGAAGACCGCGCGGAGGAGATAATTCCAGCGATAAACGAAGGTGTTCTGGATCCCGAGGTTGAAGACGGTCAGGTATTTGGCGGGCTGCATGAACGAGGACTTTTAACCGCGGATTACGCGGATTGCACGGATGGGAAGAGCGACCGGCCTCTTCTCTTCAATCCGTGTTATCCGTGGAATCCGTGGTCAAAGTCTTCCTGGCAATTTTCTCATCTGCTGGTCGTGCCAGCGTGCCATGAAGAGGAGGGCGCAAAGGGCGCCGATCAAGGCCATGCAGATGTCTTCCTGGGTGTCCCACACATCCCCCTGGGTGGCGAGAAACTCGGTCGCGGCGGAACCGGAGGCGAGCGCGGTCCACCATTCGATCAACTCGTAGAACGCGCTGATCCCGAGGCAAACGAAGAGGACAATCGCGAAGATCCAACCGCGCGATCGGATGACGCCGCGCCTAACGAAAAGCTCACGCGCGATGAGTGCGGGAACGAAGCCCTGCGCAAAATGTCCGAGCCGATCGAAGTGATTGCGATGCCAGCCAAAGACCGGCTTGGGCCATTCGAAGAGCGGGACCCGCGCATAGGTGTAATGCCCGCCCACGCAAAGAATCACGATGTGCAGCGCGATGAAAGTGTAGACGAGCGTGCTGAAGCGAAAGCGCGAATAGGTGGCGATGAGGATCGCGACCCCGATGATTCCAGGAAGGGTTTCGAGCCACCAGGTGAGGCGATCGTAGGGCTTCCAGGCCGACCAGGCGAAGACGAGCGCGGTCCCGAGGAGGAGCAGGAGATGGAGGGGCGAGATGCGCGGATTCATTTGCCGGCTAATTCCACCGCGAGCCGGATGGCGGCGATCATGCTTTCGGGTCGCGCGATGCCCTGGCCGGCGATTTCGAAAGCAGTGCCGTGATCGGGACTGGTGCGCGGGAAGGGGAGCCCGAGCGTGACGTTCACCCCTTCGTGGAAAGCATGCAGCTTGAGCGGGATCAAACCTTGATCGTGGTACATGCAGAGAACGGCATCGAATTCCCCCGCGATCGCACGATGGAAAATAGTGTCGGGCGAAAAGGGGCCGGAGAAGCGGGTTGATGGTTGATGGTGGATGGTTGATGGCTGCAGCTGCGCAATCGCAGGGGCGATAAGATCGATCTCTTCCCGGCCGAGCGCGCCCGATTCCCCGGCGTGCGGGTTGAGGCCGGCTACGGCGATGCGGTGGCCGCCTCGCCTAACGACAAAGTCGGCGAGAAGGTTGCCCACTCTTACGATCTCTTCCGTGCGCAGGTTTGCCGTCACTTCGCCTAACGGAATGTGAGTTGTAACGAGCGCAACGGTGAGACCGCCGC
>JBBQHV010000163.1:0-4748 GCA_038324295.1 Chthoniobacterales bacterium | reverse complement strand
GAGCGGTTGCGAGTCGGCCACACCCTGCCGCGCAGGTCCGCCCATCACTGGACCGATCGTGATCGAACCTTCCAGACCGGAAGTGGATTGCGCGAGGGCGATGCCGGAGAAAATGAGCAAGGCGAGGAGCACCAAAAACAGATTTTTTTTACGCATAAGTCCTCCGGCAAGATCGGCCGGCACGCGCCGCGAGCCAGAAAAAAATCGCTTGTTAGGCCATGACCCGCTGGAAAAACCAAAAGGCGCCCGCCGTCGTGACGAGGAGCGCGCCGGCCGCCACGACCCGCTCCGCCAGGACCGGGCTGCGCTGGCGGAGGAGCGCGAGGAGCGGCGCAACGGTCAGGACAATGCAGCCCTGGCCGATCTCCACCCCGCCGTTGAAAGCGAAGAGCGACCAGCCGAGCGCGTCGCGCGGCAGCATCATTTCCTGAAGCGCATTGGCAAAACCGAAGCCATGGATTAGTCCAAAACAAAATGCGAAAAGAATGCGCGGATCGCGCTCGCCCTTGCCGAGAAGAGCGCTCGCCCCGACGAAGACGATGCTCAGCGCGATCGCCGGCTCGATCAGCGAAGGGGGCGGACTCACGAGGCGAAAGGTGGCCAGCCCGAGCGTGATGCTGTGCGCGATCGTGAACGCGGTCACGATCTTGAGCAGCCGGGTGAGGCTCCCGCCGAGGAGAAGCAGGCCGACCACGAAAAGAATGTGATCGGGTCCGATAAAGATGTGGTGGATGCCTTCGAAGAGAAATTGCCTAACGACCGCGAGAACGCTTTGGTGCGAGCCCGTGCGGAACGCGATCGCGGGGGCGTCGCCCTCGAAAATCTCCTGCCGCTGGAGACTCCCATTCTGGTAGATGTTCAGGAAGGTGCGGTGCCGCGGGTCGTAGGGGAAAAGCCGGCTCCGCACGCTGAAGCTGGCCGGGGCGCTCGCCGGCCAGCGGTAGTGGAATTCCAGACGCAGGTCGCGCTTCGCCGGCTGGGGCACGATCTCCCGCAGATCGGCCGGCAACTTTTGCTCCGCGACCGTGATTTCGAGACGCGAGCGAATCATTCCGGCGAGTGCGGCGCGCTCTTGCGCGACCACCGCGGGTTGCAACAACATGCCGGGCTCGATTGCGGGCAGGCCGTGCGCGAGATCGGTATCGGAGGCGGTCACGCTCGCCTCCAGACCTTCCGGCGTGACGCGCAGGTCGATAAAACTGGTCGGCGCGTCATGCGCCGCCGCGGTCGCGAGCGAGAGAGAGGCGGCGAACAGGGCGACGAGGAAACTTGGGACGCGACGCCCGCTCGCCTTCATC
Source organism: Chthoniobacterales bacterium (assembly GCA_038324295.1). Lineage (GTDB taxonomy): Bacteria > Verrucomicrobiota > Verrucomicrobiia > Chthoniobacterales > UBA10450 > Palsa-1392. The sequence continues at coordinate 3,450 of JBBQHV010000163.1, read as the reverse complement.
GCCCGGTTGCGACCTGCGCCGGCTCGGCCAGGCGACCGGCGCGCCCGGCGACTTGCTCGAGCATTCGCACGGCGATCGGCGTTTGCAGGAGACTAAATTTCGGATTCAAGCTGAGCGCTTTGCCTAACGACTTCTGGGCCGCGCCCCGCTCGCCCGCGGCGGCCTCGATCATTCCGGCGTGATAATAAAACTCCGCGTCCGGAGTGTCGCGACGGAGGGCGCGCTGGATCGCTTCCCGCGCCTGCGGGAGGTCGTGGTTCTTGAAGTAAACCCAGGCGAGCGTGTCAGCCTCGACCACGTTGCGGGTGAGCTTGCGCTGCTCCGCGAGCCGCAACGCCTCGACCAGGTTGCGATCGTGGTCGGCGTAAAATTTCGCCATCAAAAGATGATCGTGCACCCCGGTGGCAAGATGCGCGGCGTGGAGCGCTTCGACTTTTTTGTAAAATTCTTCCGCTTTGGCGCGGTCGCCCTGCGCGGCGTAAACATCGCCTAACGACGCCAGCGCTTCGTGATTCGGTCCCCCCGCGAGAGCTGCTTCGTAGTGCCGCTCGGCTCCCGCAAAATCACCGCGCGCCGCCGCAATCCGCCCCGCCGCGAGGAGGACGTGGATGTTCTGCGGGGCCGCTTTCAGCGCGGGCTCGAGCACTTCTTCGGCCGGAAGAAAAGCGCCGTTCTGAAACAACATCACGGCCAGCTTCGCCCGGCACCAGGCCGTGTTTTCTGCGAAAGGCGCGCCGGCCTTGATCGCTTTTTGCATCAGCCAGACCGCCTTGCTCCGGTTGTCGGTGAGCCAGAGCAAATAGGCGCCGCGACTCCAGGAAGAGAGGTCGGGCCGCAGGTCCATCATCTTCTGGTATTCGTCGAACGCCTTCTCGTAATCGCCCAGTTGCAGGTCGGCGTCGCCGATGATGCCATGCGCCGCGGCGTTGCCCGGATCGACCGCGAGCGCGCGCTCCGCCCAGACGATGCTCTGATCGAAAACGTGCCGGCCGCCCACCACCCAGGCCATCCCGCTCATCGCATTCGCCGCCTTCGGGTCGAGAAGGAGCGCGTGGCGATAAGCCATCTCCGCGAAATCGTAATATTTGAAATCCTGCGAATCGCGCATCTTCTGCGCGAGCGCGTCGCCCAGATTCACCCAGGCGAGGGCGACGTCGGGTTTGCTGCGCGCTTTGCTGAGGGTGTCGGCGAGTGCTTTGTCGGTCGCGGAAACGCCCTTCACCGGGGGAAGCGCGGCGAAAATCTGCTCCGCAGTCCATTCGGCCGGAGAAGCCGCTGGCGTGGCCGTGGCGGCGGCACGCGGTGGCGGAGTCTGGTGGTGTTTCAAGAAGAAGGCTCCGGCCAAGGCGCCGAGCAGGCAAAGGACGAGGAGGCCGATCCGCCCGCCGATCCGGCGAGGGGCCAACGGAGAAACTTGTCTTGGCGAAGCCATGATCGAGAAGAGAAAGCGTCGGCGCAATGGGCCTGCGCCGACGCCTCTCTGTCTGCCTCCAAACAGAGACTAACGCACCCCAACCAGCGGGACTGTCGACGGAGCATCGTTGGTCCCGGAGTCCTTGCTGTTGCGCGGACCGGCGTTAGGCGTGCCCGCATAGGGGAAGGTGCGGTTGTAGAGTTGGTCGTTCGCGGCCACGTTGTCGCCCACCACGGTGATGGTCTCGAAGCTCGGACCGCTCGCCACCGCCGTCAGCGCGATGTCCACGACGTCGTCGCCGAAGCGCCGGCCGTTAGGCCAACCGGAGGGAATTTGCACACCGGCGCCGTTCGCGATCGTGTCGCCGCCGATGAAGCTCAGCCGATTGAAACCGTCCTCGCCCGACACCCGCACCGGCCCGGTCGTCGTGTTCACGCGGACCACGTCCGGGATGTAAACCGCTTGCAGGTCGACCCGGTTATCGGTTTGAAAGGTCGTCCCGAAGACCGTGTTGAGGAGCAGGGCGATCTCGGGATTAAGCGCGTAGGTCGCGAATTTCGCCGCATCCTCTGTCGGACTGGTGCGGTTGTAGTTGTCCTTATCGGCGAGGGCGACGAGGACTTCGTTGAAGAGCGGGTTAGCCAGCCGATTCACCTGAATCTGCGGCCCGCTCTCCCTATTGCCTCCCGTGCTCGACCGCAGGGTCACGCGCGGCCGACTGACCGAAGCGTAAACGCCGATGCCCTGGCTCTCCGGCTGGAGCGCGCCGGTGTAGGTGAAGCTGGGGAACTCGCTCACCGGAATCGCGATCGCGTAGTGCAGCACGTTGTAGCCTTTGAAGCCGTCGTCGCCGTTGCCATCCTGGCCGAGGCCGTCGTTCGGGTCGCCGTCGTTATCGAGAATGCGGCCCTCGAGGAGATCGAAGATGCCCGGGGTATCGGCATAGAAACCGTCTTCGCGCGAGCCGGCAAAAACCGAGTAGCTGCCGGGCAGGTCGTACACCGTCTGCGCCGTGTAGGGATCGAGGTCCGCGCGGGTCAGGGCGCCGGAAACGGCGCGGCCGTCGGGCCCATTATAGAGCGGGGTGGTGTTCGCGCCGACGTTAGGCGGCGGCACGAGGAGGGGACGGGAGTTGAGCCGGTTGCTCTCTCCGGTTTTCACCCGCGTCACCCAATATTTTTGGACGAAATTCTGCCGGGCGTCGCCCACCCTCATGATCGGCCCGACTTCGGTCCCGAGGCCGTAGCGCAGGATTGTATTCGGATTCTTGTAGGCGCCCTTTACGATATCCACTCCGGAAAATTGGAAGTCGTAGCGTTCCACTTCTTCACCCGTCGTCGGGTTCGCGAGATGAATGCTGTAGAGCGCATCGGGTGAGAACGCGTCATACATCACGCCATCGCCCGGCTCTGAAAACGGGCGCACGCTCACTTCGACGACGAGAACTTTTGCGTCGTTCACGCCCTCCGCGAGGAAGGCATATACGTCGGTCAGGTTGGCCTGCGGATCGAGCTTGATCAGCGGAGCGTCACTGTGGCTGGACGCACGCACCGCCGGCGCGAGGCCGAGCCAGGCGACAGCTGCGAGGAGAGCGCCTGCGAGCAGGACGCGGAGACCGAGACGGCGCGAGGCCGTGGAGTATTGCTGCGGTGTATTCATGAGGTTCCTTCGGTTTAGGTTTGGGTGCTAACTCGGATTGATGCGCCCTTCGCGCGCAGTCAGATGCACGAGCACGCGATTTTTTCACCGCGCCGACGACTACGACTTCGCGCGTTTTATCCGTGGAAATACGGGCGCAAGCGTTCAGAGTATGATTCATCCACGCGGTTCTCCGCCTCGCGGCGGTCGATGGATTCATCCAGAAACCGAAGCTTTGCGAGGAGGGGCGGACCGGAGCGACTGCATTTAATCGGAGTTAGGCAGCATCTTTGCTTCTCTCCCCTTCGGACGAATACTCGTAGAATGATCGCCTCCCTTCCCGTCAACGAAGATGAACGCCTGCGCACTTTGCGGCGCTATTCGATCATGGATACCGC
>JBBQHV010000162.1:0-4751 GCA_038324295.1 Chthoniobacterales bacterium | reverse complement strand
GGAAGGTTCACCTTGATACCCTTCATGTGCACCTGGCTCAGGCTTACCATCATGAAGCTGGCCAGCAGGAAGAACATGATGTCGATCAACGGGATGATCTCGATCCGGGCCTTCTTGTGCGGGATAGGTGAGACGAATTCCATGGATTGCGCTTAGATCGAGGAGCCTTTGCCGACAGCCGGGCTGGCGCCGTGGATGGCCATTTGGTCGGCCACAGTTTTCGCTTCCAGCATCACTTCCAGATTTGTCGCCGCGGTCTGCAATTCGAACTCCAGGTTAGACACTCGGGAAGTGAAAAAATTAAAAGGAATCAACGCGAAAATCGCCAGACCGAGACCGCAAGCCGTCGCGATGAGCGCTTCCGCGATACCGCCAGTGACCGCCTGCACGGCCAGCTCTTCGTTCCCGAGAAAGCTAAAGGAACGAATCAGACCGGTGATCGTGCCGAGCAGACCGAGCAACGGGGCGAGGGTGACGAGCGTATCCATGACGACGAGGAAACGGCCGGCCCGTTTAATCTCGATCCCCGCCGCGACCTGGAGCGCGCCCTGGAGTGAGGCGTGCTGGTGATTCAAACCATTCCAGAGCATGCGCAGAACCGGATCGCGCGAGCCGCGGGCCAGTCTGGAAGCTTCATCCACGTCGCCCGTCTCGATCGCAGTAAATACTTTTTCGACCCGCTTGGGATCGCGCCGGAACCAGCGGGCGCCCCACCAGAAGCAGCGCTCGAGCACGACGGTAAGAGCGACGATCGAGACGATCAGGATCGGCCACATGATGGGGCCGCCTTTTTCGAAGTTATCGATGAAGAAATTCTTGCTCGTGGTCGGCTCGGCGGTGGTCGGTGCGACCGGATTATTCGCGTCGGGAGCGATCGTCGCCGAAACCGGGCTCCCTGCCGCGGCCGGTGCGGTGCCGGGCGCTGCTGGCGCGGTGCCAGGAGCAGCTGGGACGGCCGGCGCGACGGTCGTGCCCGGCGCAACGGCGCTCGGCTCGCCCGGAGCAGCAGGAGCGGCCGGGGAGGCTACGACGCCAGCCGGCGAGGCGGCGGCGGTATCGGGACTGGTCGCCGGAGAGGCGGCTGGATCCTGCGCGAACGCGGCCAGCGAGATGGATAGAGAACACAGACTAACGATTAGCGTTTTTTTCATATTAAGCAGGTTGATGGTTCGACAGAAGATTCCGGCGATGGTTGACGCCGCTGGTTATCCCAAAGGAAACAGCCGCCCGTCCAGCAAAACTTTTTTGAGTGTTGGGGCAGCGGCGCTTCAATCGGAGACCTCGTTCTTTTGATTCGGATTAACTTTTGCAGTGGGATGTAGAGGAAGCCCAGCAAATTGCGTCAGCGCAACATTTTTTTAATCACCACCGAGTTTGCGACCGGATTGCGCAGCGGCGGCCAATCGCCCACCGCCGCCTCCAGCTGGTCGTCGGCTCGAATCGGCCCGACGCCGGAGGGCGTTCCGGTCAAGATCAAATCGCCTGGCTGGAGAGTGAGCGATTCACTCGCGAAAGAGACGATCCGCGCGACGGAGTAAATCATCTGGCTCGTCCGCGCCTCCTGCCGGACCTCGCCATTTTGCCGGAGCGAAATCGGCAGGTCGCCCACCTCCACGTCGCTATGGATAAACGGTCCCACCGGGGTGTAGGTATCGAACGATTTGCAGCGCGAGAATTGTTTCTCGGCCTTCTGCAAATCGCGGTCGCTGATGTCGAGCGCGACCGTGTAGCCGAAAACAAAATCGAGCGCGCGCTCGAGCGGGACGTTTTTGGCCGGGGCGCCGATGACGATCGCGAGCTCGGTTTCAAAATCGGTTTTGTGCTCGGGAAAAGCGATCTCGATCGTGCCGTCGTGCGCGAGGAGCGAGCTAGGCGCCTTGAACCAGATGAGAGGCGAACCGATCTCGGTCCGCTGCATTTCTTTAATGTGCTCGGCGTAATTCAAGCCGACCGCGATGACCTTGCTCGGAGCGACCGGCAGCCCGACGGTGAGCTCGCCTAACGATCGCTTCTCTCCGCTCCACTCGAGCCCGAGCCAGGGCGCGCGGGTGAGGAGATGGACTTCGTCGCCGCGCACTTCGCCGTAGACGAGCGAGTCCGGAAAAAGGAAGCCGCCGAAAGTGCGCATGGCCCCGGACTTTTGGCGCGGCCCGCGCTGTCGTCAAGCACCGTCGGCTCTGCCTAACGAACTTCGCGCGGAACGATCGCAACAAAATCGCGCACCGTTTTTTGTTCGGAAATCGAAAAGGCGCCCTCCTTGCCCGCGACCCAGAAAGCGCTGGAGGAGCCGCCATCGAGATTGAGCGCGCGCGCGACCGGCCGCTCAGGTCCCGTCACATTCCTCAGGCACAAAATTTCTCCGAGGTCCGCGAGTGAAACGCTGGAAGAATAACCAAGGGCGGCGTGCCCTTTTCCGTCGACCAGGACAAAGGTCCGACGCGCCGGGCGGGTCGCATTCAAGCCGGCGACTGGCTTGCCTCGCTCCACCAGGAGCGGTCCGCATTGCACCGCGTTGCGGACCTGCGCGCTCATCTTGAACTGCGAGGCGCGACTGAGATTGACCTTTGTCGCGGTTGTCCAGAGCACGCCACTGAGGAGACGGGCATGGCTGAATTGCGCTGTTTTTTGTCCGTCGCTCACGAGTAAGCCGACAGGCTGATCAGCGGGATCGAAATACCCGCCGTTCACACCGGCGAGAGCGTGCGCTCGCTTCATCGCGGTCGCGAGATCGCCGCGCGACGCAGGCTGATCGATCACGCGAAGGGTGGCCGCTCTGGTGGCAAATTGCGCGAGGTGGAGCGTGGCCTGTGCGCCGGTTTCGGCGTTCTCCACCTTGCTCACACGATGTTCGACCAACTCGTCAGGCGGGTTCGCCCGCTCCGAGCTGACGACTTTCCATCCGGCCGAGGCGAGCGCGGCCGAGGCGAGCCAGACGAGAAGCGCCCGGAGAAAAATTTTCATTCCCGTGGGCGCGCGTTTAGCGGCCGCCGGCTTTGAGGACGGCAAAGGTGCGGCTCCCCTTACGATCGAGATAGAGAAGAATGCCCCGGCGCGGATCCGCCTTCGTGAGGGCGGCGCGGAAGCTGGCCACGTCTGTGACCGGTTTGCCGTCCACTTCGGTGATGACGTCTTCGCGCCGGATGTCCTGCGCGGCGGCGATGCTGTCGTCAGCCACATCGGTCACGATCACGCCCCGGGAAGTGCTGAGTTTGAGCCGGGCGGCGACTTCCTTCGTCAACTCCTGCACCTGGAGCCCAAATTTATTGATGTCCTCTTCCCGCGGCGGAGTTGGCGGCGGGGCCTGGAGCGCAGCCGGCTGGCCGAGATCGTTAGGCAATTCGCCCGTCGTGATCGGAATCTGCATCGTCTGCCCTTTGCGCCAAACGCTCAGCTCCACCTTCTGCCCGACTTTCTTTTTCAAAACCTCCCGCTGCAGCTGCGAATCGGTCGTCACCGCCACGCCGTCGACCTGGGTGATGACGTCGAAGGGCCGCAGGTCGCTTTTGTAGGCGGGGGCGTCGGCCTCGATCGTGCGCACGACGACGCCTTGCTCCAGACCCTTAAACAAATCGCGGATCGAAGAGTCGTCGCCCAGGGTTTCGATGCGAATGCCGAGCCACGGCCTCACGATCTTCTGGCCGGCGATCAGCTGCTGGCCGATCTCGCTCACGAGGTTGCTCGGAATGGCGAAACCGAGGCCGCGGTTGAGACCGTTGATGAGGGTGTTCATGCCGACGACTTTGCCGTCGATGTCGCAGAGCGGGCCGCCGCTGTTGCCTGGATTGATCGAGGTATCGGTCTGGAGGTAATCGGCGATGTTGTAACCGCCGGTCTCGAGCAGCTTGTTGCGGCCTTTCCCGCTGATCACGCCATAGGTAAAGGTGTAATCGAGCTTGAAAGGCGCGCCGATCGCGAAAGCAAACTGGCCTACCCGCACCGCCTCGCTATCGGCCATCTGCACGATCGGGAGATTGCTCGCCTCGACTTTGATGACCGCGATATCGGTGCGTTCGTCGGTCCCGACCACCTTGCCGGCAAACTCGCGGCCGTCCTTCAACTTCACCTCCACTTTGTCCGCCCCATCGACGACGTGGAAGTTGGTATAGATAAATCCATCCGGTCGCACGATGAAACCGGAGCCTTCGCTTTGGACCGGCTCGGGGGCGCGGCCGCCGTGATGCGGATCGCTCTCGTCCGGCGCCTGGAAAAGAAAATCGTCGAGCGAGTTATCGCCGCTCTCGGCTTTCTTCGTCACCTCGATGATGACGACACTCGGAGCGACGGTCTCGAAAACTTTCTCGAACGCGTTGTTGAGCTGATGGACGACGTCTTTACCGGGAGCGGCGGCGGCGGCCGGAACGGTCGGGCTCGGCTGAGCCGGAGCCGTGGTCGCAGCCGGAGGAGGCGGCGGGGTGGGAGCGGACGCCGCCTGAAGAGACGCACCTAACGAGACGGCGAAGAGAAAGCTGAGAAAACGATGCATAAGCGCGATATGGACAGAAGCGCGACGAGCGCTGTTCAAATTGTAACGGGAAGCAGGACGCGGGCAAACGGGGTACATTACGCACCCGAAAGTGCCTGCGTTGACACGATACTTAAGGCCCTTAACTTTTTCTTCACAAAATCAAAATGCTTACTCTTGCCGAAGGCAAAAAGGACGGAAAAGAGTTCATCTCCATGGCGCCCGGTTATTTCCCGGAGGTTGCGCCGGAACTCTGGAACGATTGGAAATGGCAGCTCAAGAACCGCGT
>JBBQHV010000161.1:0-4757 GCA_038324295.1 Chthoniobacterales bacterium | reverse complement strand
CCGCCCGCATCCGGCCCGAACTGCGAAATGGTCACGACCAGCATCCGGGTGCCGGGCGGCGCCGGCGCCCGTGGAAGAATCACCTTATCCTTGGGCAGTAGAGTGGAGAGATCCTGCGATAACACGTTGCGCACCATTTCGTCGAAGGGTGCGGACCAGCGATCGGTCTCGCTGATTTGTACGCTATTCTCGTTAGTCATACGAACCATCTTGACGCGATCGAGCGACGGCGGAATGTGGACCGCAGCCAGTTGGATGGGAGATGAAACGGAATGCCGCCCGGTCGTCGCGGGCGAAACGCTAAGGGTATAGAAGTTCGTCGTCGGGCTGGAACCGCAGCCAGTAAGAATAAGAATCGAGAAGAGAGCCAGGGTCTTTCGCATTTTCAGTCTCCATGTTTGCCCGAAATCAGAGCTTCCGGGTGTTGCTCAAGATAGTCCGCGAGCGAACGGATGCTGCGCGCTGCTTCCTTCACTTCGCGCATTGTATCGTTCAATCCCGTCTGGCTCGCCGCGCCGCCCATGGTTTTGCTGGCCGCGGCTGAGGCCTGATCGAGTTGTTCCGCCGTGTTACGCAAGGTTTTCACGAGCTGGTCGACCTTGGGGCCGACGTCCTTGACGGTTTGATGAATTTCCTGCAGCGACGCGTCGAGCTCGGCAACACTTTCTTTCAACTTCGGTGAGGAAGCGAGCTGGTCGATTTGCTTCGTCAGGTCGAGAACGTTTTGGCCGATCTGGTCGAGCGGAATTTTGTTCACGCGCGTGACGATTGATTGCAGTCCGCCGCCGGGCGCAGTCGGGATTTCCGGCATGTCATGGGCGACTCCCAGACTTGCGCTGGGCGCGCCCGGAATCATCTCGAAACTCACCCGATAACTACCGATCAACGGTGGATCGCGATCAAGATTGGCCCGCAGACCTTTGGCAACGAGTTGACCGAGCGCGGTCTTGAGCGCGCCTGCATCCTTCGGCTCCTGCGCGCCTTCGAGATGAAAAAGGCTCGGATAAAGCGCGAGCGTAACGGGTGTCTCGATCTGGTCTGTTTTCATATCGTAATGAAACCCGATCGTCTTCACCGCGCCGACAGGAAAGCCGCGCAGTTTGACCGGATCGCCCGGCGTCAAATTGCCGACTTCACCATTGAACGCCACCGCGAAAAGAACCGGGGCCCCGCTCCCGGGCGGGGCGGCCGGCTTCCGCGTCTGCCCAACAAAATGAGTGGTGGGTTTTCCCGCGCCCGGCTCCAGCACGATCGTCGGCCCGGAGAGAACTGCGCCTAACGACGAAAGGTCGCTCAGGCTGGGATTGGCGCCGCGCAGCCAGAAGACCGTTTCGCTTGTGAGAAATTTGGCAGCGCTGTCTTTGACCGTCGCCTCCACGCTGACCGCGTTCCCGTCTTTGCTCAGCGCCACGTCGCTGACACTCCCGACCGTCATGCCGCGATACTCGATATTCGTGCTGCTCGGATCGATCCCGTAAACATCCGGAAACGTAATCGTAATGTCGGTGCCGCCCTGAGTGAGAAAGCGCACGAGGAGCCAGGCCCCGATCGCGAGCGCGGCGATCGGCACCGCCCAGATCCAACCGGGCCACCAGCTATGATGCTCGGTTGCCCGGGCCGGCGCGGTCCGGCGGGTATCGTTAGGCGCGGCCGTTTCGCTCATGGCGTTTCCCTTTCCGCCGCATCCCAGATCAAGCGAGAATCAAAACACATCGTGGCCAGAAGGGTGAGCACGACAACCGCGATAAATGCAGTCGAACCCCAGGCAGCGTCGGAAGAGGCGAGCGTGCCGAAGGTCATGAGCGGCACGAAGACGGTGATGGCGAAAGGATCGACATTCGACCAGCGGCCGATCTCGGTGATGAAACGATGGAACTTCGTCCGGCCGGCCAGGTGCTTTCTCGATCGACGTTGCACGGACCAGAGGAGCCATCCCATCCCCAGGATCTTGAGCGCGGGAATGGCGATGCTGGTGCAAAAAATAATGATCCCGAGCGGCCAGAGCCCGTTCTCGAAGAGCTCCTGGACGCCCTTGAAAATCGTATAGGTGACCGGCCGCCCCAGTTGGATGGAGGTGTTCATCGGCAGGATGTTGGCCGGAAAAAAGAGAACAAACGCGGCGACCGTCAGCGCCGTCGCGCGCAGCATCGCGTAGGGCTTGCGTGCCCAGAGCCGCGCACCGCAGCGCGGACAATCCTTTCCCTCGCAGGCACGCGGCTGCACCAGATCGCAGGTCGTGCACGAAAGCGTCTCTTCATCGTCAGTGACTTCCGCTTCCGGCGCGATCGCGCGCCAAACCGTGCGCCGATCGATCGAGGCGCGGGAAATCATGGCGAGAAAGGCGGCGGCCAGAAAGCAGTAGCCGCCCGCGCCGACTCTTACCGTCATTTCACTTACGTGAATAAGACGAAAGTAGCCGACGAAACCAGCGAGCAGATAGACATCCGGCATGGCCCAAACGTCGAGCCACAAAGCCCAGCGATAACCATGTCCGAGCCAGCGCGGACGATGGCCCAGTCGGACCGTGGCGAGGACAGCGGAGAGAAGTCCGAAGCGGACGAAGGGCAAGACCAAGGCAAAAGCTCCGGTCAGAATCGCGAGCAGTAACCAATCGCGATCCCATAACATGGAGATACCGCTGGCAAGCCGGTTCTGGTTATGCATGCCGAAAATGCCCACGCTGAGGAGCGGCAGGAGGTTGCCGGGGATAAGAAGGATGAACGTCCCCAGCGCGCAGCAGAGTCCGGCGGTGATGCTGCGGCCGCTCGTTCGCTCCAGATCGACTCCGCACAGACTGCACTCTGCGTTGCAGCCTTGACTGAGAGCCGGCAATTCTTCCAAGAGGCCGCAATCAGGACAGGCAATCATCGCTTCAACGGATCAGCAGACTTCGCCGTGGCGAGCCGCCTTTCTCCCATAGAAGGCAACGCAGGAGAGCGCGCGTCCGGTCGCAAGTTTTCCAGCGTCCGGATGGAGCCGGAAGGGGCGGATGGTTGCTCTGTTCCATACCGCCCCACCTAACCAGCTCTCCTAGCCTAACGAATCAGCACGGGCCGGTTTTGCTCGGACATGGTGGCACTCCAAAGACCGAGGAGGAGCACAATAATGCCCAGGATGATGTCGTTGGTGCGGGCCTGCCCGGCGTAGGCCAGGAAGAATGAGCCGATGATCAGCCAAATCCCCCAGAGGGCATTCAGCCAGCTCAGCCAGACGGTCTGAAAGCTCGGGACGAGCGCGCGGATCAAGGCGAACACTCCAATGACAATGCCAAGGACAATGTCATTAACCCGCGCCGTGTCATTGCCATAGAGCAAGACGAAGGGCGCGATGATCAGCCAAATCCCGGCGAGGACATTCAGAGCGCTAATCCAAACCGAAGTCGTCGGCGCCTTTCGAATATTTTCTGTTTCTGTATTCATTTTTTCATTTCCTTTCCATTAACGAATTCGTTCCTCCGGCAGCGGCTAGCCCCAGCCGATTCGCCAATCCAACGATCGGAAAAACTCTCACGTCAATTGCGCTTCCCGATGGAAACGGGCACGGAATCCGACAGCGCGAGGCGAGAGCGGACATCAGGTATCATCGTCTAGTGCGATTATAGATTGATGACCGAAAACAGGTTGAGAACCAAAGGCCAGCGCAAGGGTTGGAAGATCCGGCCCGCGACCGGCCGGGAGGCGGCCCTTGCCTAACGAGAAAAAAGAATCTCCCGCCACGCTTTTCCCACGCCGGAGAGGAATTCGCACCCTTTTACTGACGCTCGGCCTGGCGGTCCTGGGGTTGATTGTCCTTTATCTGCTCCGTCGTTTTGCGCTCACGCTTCTGCTTGTTTTTGCCGGGTTACTGTTTGGCATTTTCCTCGACGGGATCGCAAGCCTGGTCACGAAGAGGCTGCACTTGCCGCGACTAGTTGCCCTCTCTCTGGTCGTGCTCTTGATCGCGGGATGCGGTGTTGGTTTCTGCTGGCTGGCCGGCCCCCGGGTGGTAGAGCAGGGGCAAGTGCTCGTCGAGCGGCTCCCGAATTCGATCGGGCTCCTCCAAACCCGCTTGCAGGAATACGAGTGGGGCCGCTCCCTCCTCCGTAGTCTGCCTTCACTCGATCAGCTCCAGCTTTCGTTAGGCTCGATCCTTGGCTCTGTCGCCCAGGCTTTCTCGATCACGCTGGAATTGACCGGCGCCCTCGTCTTCATCTTCTTTGTCGGCCTCTATCTGGCGGCGTCGCCGGCGGTCTATCGAGATGGCGCCTTGATTCTCCTCTCGCGTGAGCATCGCGCTCGCGGCCGTGACGTGATGGCGGCTCTGGGCAGAGCGCTGCGCTGGTGGCTCCTCGGCCGGGTCGTGACGATGACGCTGATGGGGCTGCTCACGACTCTCGCCCTCTGGTTGGCGGATGTCCCGCTCGCCCTCGTCCTCGGAGTTATCGCGGCTTTGTTTCTCTTTGTGCCCTATCTCGGGGCGATTGCCGCGGCCATCCCGGCGATGCTGATTGGTCTGATGGAGAGCCCGGCGAAAGCACTCTGGGTGGCGGTGATCTACACGGGCGTGCATGTTTTCGAGGGCTATTGCATCACGCCCTTCGTGCAAAAGCGCGCCGTTGCGTTGCCCCCAGCTTTGCTCTTGTCGGTGCAGATTTTCTCGGCTGCTCTCTTCGGCATCATGGGCATCATTTTTTCCACGCCGCTCACCGTGGTCGTGATCGTGCTCGTGCAAACACTCTATGTGGAAGATGTGCTCGGCGAAAAAGTGGCCGTCCTCGG
>JBBQHV010000160.1:0-4776 GCA_038324295.1 Chthoniobacterales bacterium | reverse complement strand
GGTTTCGACTTCGATCCCGTGATGCCGCGCGCAGGCGGCGATGAGAATGTCGGAGGCGGGTGCAGTCTTGCCGGTTTTGCGGCAACGGCTCGCCAGGTCGCAGGCTTCTTCCCAGACCTGATCGTCGATCGGAATTTCCGGCAACTCCTGCGCATAAGCGCGCAAGGTCGTGCGTTCCTGGTCGTTTCCGACCCCGGCCCAAAGTTCGAGCCGAACCGCCGGGCACCACGCCGCCTGACCCGTTTCCAAGAGTAACTCGACCCTGGCCCGGACCGCGGCATCGCCCATGGCGCGGAGTTGTTCCACCCAGGCTGAGGTATCGATGAGCGTCATTTTTTGCGCGGGCGCGCGGCGGGCTGGTTCCACCGTTTCATGCGCTCCATTTCCATGGCCTCGATCTCGTCATTCGACATCAGGGAAGTGAACGTCCCGGAGTGTTTGACGAGCGCAGCCATGCGCCGTTTGCGGTTGAATTCATCGAGCGCGGCGAGGATCGCGTCGCGTTTTGTTTTCGCCTTGGAAAACTTCATCGCGTCGCGAAGCGTCTTATCTGGAATATCGACAGTCGTTTTCACGCACCCTAAATACTACGATTTGGAATCTCCGGCAACGGAATTAGGAATCCGAGAATGAATCAAGCGCTTCCGGCCGAGCGCGTGCCCATGCGCAGAATCCAGCGATAAAGCAGGAAGGCGATGACGACGAACACGGCGCCACCGAGAAAGAGAGCCGGCGTTGCGAAGGACGGGCCGACCAAGGCGAGCGGGGCCTGGATGCCACTGAGACCTACGATCCCGGCAAAGATCACGGCCAGGAGGCTTTCGCCTACGATCAGACCCGAGGCGAGCAGCACCCCCAGCTGCTTGGTCGCCTCGGCGTTCTCGCGGCGCTCCGCGTAGCGGTCGAACCATGCGCCGACCAGCGCTCCGACGACCACCATCAGCGTAGTCGAGGTGGGCAGGTAGATGCCGAGCCCGACCGCCAACGGCGGCAGACGCGGACCCTTCTTGGCGAGCCCGAGAACTTCGTCGAGGATGATAATGACGACACCGATCCCGGCGCCGAGCCCGATCATGTTCCATGGCACATCGCCGGTAATGACGCCCTTGGCCAGCGCCGAGATCAGGCCTGCCTGGGGCGCTGGAAGCGCCCGGGAAGGATCAGCGCCCGGCGCCCCGAGGAATCCGTAGGTATTCTGCAGTAACTGCATCACCGGCGGGATGACGACTGCGCCGGCGAGCACGCCGATCACCAGCGCCCACTGCTGCAGCGAGGGCGTGGCATCGACCAGTTGGCCGGTTTTGAGATCCTGGAGGTTGTTGTTTGCGATCGACGCGACCGCGAACACGATCGCAGTGATGAACAACGCAAACCCGACCAACGCCCTGTCCGCGCCCGCCGGCAGGAACGGCTTCACCCCCAGCACCAGCAACAGTGCCGCCACCACTACGACCAAAATGCCGATCCCGGAAAGTGGACTGTTGCTCGAGCCGATCAGCCCAGCCATGTAGCCGCACACGGCCGAGACAAGAAAGCTCATCACGATCACGAACGCCACGCCGCCGATCACCAGCGTGGCAATGGCCGAGCCCAACCCGTTTTTGATCGCGAAATCCCACAGCAACCAGCCGATCGGGATAAAGCAGAGCAGCGAGATCAATCCGACGATGCCGATCGGGATGTCATGCTCCGTGCGCGGCAGTTGATCGAGCGTGCCAGCCTTGCGCGCGCGCGAAGCGCGGAAGGAGCCCGCGAGGCCATCGGCCAGCGGCTTCACCAGCTTCGCCAGCGTCCAGATGGCGGCCACACCGATGGCGCCCGCACCGATGTAGCGCACGTACTGGGTCCAGCCGGCGCGGGCCGCCTCGGCGGCCGGGCCCGCCGTCCAGTAGATGCTCGTGAAGTGAGGCACGGCCCACGCCCAACCGATGAGCGCACCGACCAGCATCGCGACCCCGACCCACAAACCGACCAAATGCCCAATGGCGAGCAACGCGAAGGACAACCCAAAATCGAACCCCGTCGCCCCGCCCCTCGCGCCACCGACGCGGAAGTAGCTCGTTACGGTTTCGGCAAATACCTTGGTCTGCACCATCACGTAAAACCCCGCCGACACGATGGCACCCCAGAGGACGGCCTTCAGGCCAGCGCCGCTGGTTTCGACCCTTTCCGCCTCACTGCCGCGCGCGTCGCCCGATCCGACCTTCAGCACTTCCGCGCAGGCCACACCTTCGGGGTAGGGAAGATCCGAATCCGTGACCATCGCGCGCCGCAACGGGATCGTGTACATCACACCGAGAATACCGCCGGTGGCGCAGATCGCGGCCGATGTCCAGAACGGGAACCCCGTCCAGTAGCCGACAATGACAAGACCGGGGAGCACGAAGATAATCGCCGAGAGCGTGCCGGCCGCGGAAGCAATCGTCTGCACGATGTTGTTTTCCTGAATGGTGGCGTTGCGCATCGCCTTCAGGATCGCCATCGAGATCACGGCGGCGGGGATCGACGTGGAAAAAGTGAGCCCGGCCTTGAGCCCGAAATAAACGTTGGCCGCGGTGAAAACCAGCGTGATGAGGATCCCGATGATGATCCCGCGGATGGTGAGTTCCTTGCCCATACCGCCAAGAGAAGAGCGGGAACGGTTGCCGCTGGCAACAGCAAAACGCCGCGCCGTTGTAGCCGGGGGCGTTGACCCCGGCCGGTCTGGCGGGTGGCGGGTTTGGCGGGTGGCGAAGTTCACCCTCGCCGGGGTCACCGACTCCGGCTACAACGGCTCGTGCATAAGCATCTGCGCAGGCTCGAACGCGTTTGGATCGAGCAGCCGATTTATTTCGTCACAACTTGTGCGCATTCGCGGAGATCTGTTCTCGCTTCGCCAAAGGTCGCCGCGGTTCTAACTGAAGAGTGGCAGAGTGCTCGCGCTCGCCACGGCTGGGCGATTGGTCGTTATGTGATCATGCCTGATCACGTCCACTTCTTCTGCACGCCGGAGCTGGATGCGAAGCCGCTTCCGAAGTTCATGGGCTCCTGGAAAGAATGGACGAGCAAGAACATCAAACGCGTCCTCGAGATACCAGGTCCGCTTTGGCAGGAGCAATTTTTCGATCACGTTTTGCGATCGAGCGAAAGCTATGCGCAGAAGTGGGGCTACGTCCGCGAAAATCCGGTGCGTGCGGGCCTTGTCACGAATGCGGATGACTGGCCCTGGCAAGGTGAAGTCGAAGCGTTGCGGTTGTAGCCGGCGGCGGTGACGCCGGCTGGTCTGGCGGGTAGCAACGTCTGAGACCAGCCGGGGTCACCGCCCCCGGCTACAACTACGGCTTTTGATAGCCGAGGATCATCGGCTCCAGCTTCCCCTTCCGCGGGTCTTGCCGGAAAGTGACCCAGGCGTGCCGGGTGGCGCGGCGGGGGAGGTAAGGCAGGTCGAATTCGCCGCGCTCACTTTCGCCACCGGGCAGTTTCAGCTCGATTGCCAGATGCACGTTTTCAGCCGTCTCGTCGCCGCGATTTTCTACCCTCACGGGGACGGCAAAGTAACCCTCGTGCACTTCCACCGCGCCGAGCCGCACCTGCGGATCAGCCGGCTTGTTGCCTGACGAGAACGCTTCGTAAAGCAGGACCCCGACCGTCCCGAGCACGATGACGAGCGAGCAGGCGAAGATGGTCCATTCGAGCCAGTTTTTTTGCGGTTTCTTCATTGCACGAGAAGACGTCCGGCGGAGGCGCCTAACGTCGTTGCGACCCCGAGGACGATTGTTTCCGCGACCGCGGTGATGAGCGCAACCTGGTCGAAGCGCGCGAAAAACCAAAGGCACGCCGCCGCGACGGTGAGGGAGACCGCATAGCTCGCGACGGTGCCGACGAGAATCGAAGTGAAGCCATCGCGCCTAACGACTCGCTCGGAGCCGGCAAACTCGATGTAGTAAAGAATGAGGGCGGCGAGGACGAGGGAGAGAAGCAGGAGAATGCCGAGCTGGGCGATCGAGCTTTCGGTCGCGATGGCCACGACTTCCTCGGTCGGCGCGATGTTGGCGGCGAAGAGCATCGCGCCGCAGCCGGCAATGACGAGCTGACCGCCGAAGCGAATTTCGTGCTCGAGCGAGCCGCTCTTCGCGCTCGATTCCGATTGCAGGCCGAGTTGCGCGGTTCCGACGGAAGTGCCGATCGCGATCGTCATCGCTTCGACAGCAATCTTCCCCGCGATTTCATCGAGCTGCATGTCGGAAGAGATGCGCCCGATGAGGAGAAGAATCACGAGCGCCGTGAGCAGACCGATCCCCATTTCCTCGAGCGAGTCGATCACGACCTCCGACCAGCAAACATCCTTGTGCAGCCCGGCGTAGTGATTGTAACCGAGCAAAAGGACGAAGGTGGCGCCGACGTAGAGAAGGAGGCGCAAGGGTCCGGCGACGAAACCCGTCCACCAGACCTCCATCGTGTAAAGGAGCGGGAGGCTGAACATGAGGCCGCCGGCCAATCCGCGCGCGTACTCGCGCAGGGATTGCACGACCGATGGTCCCGCTTTCGCCGTCACGTCGCGACTTGCTCCTTTCTTCGTCGGGCCGCGGCGGCCGCTAGCGCGACTTCCGCGCCGCTTTCGCCCTCGCGCCTCTCGCTTTCTTGTCGCTCAAGACAGGCGTGAGCCGCGAATTTTTCTTGGTCGAGCCGGCGACTTTGGTCTTCGGGCGGTTGGCCGAATCGGGCAGGGCGGGACGGGCTTTGGCTTGCACCTTCATTTTTTTAGCTGGCATAAGTGTTGAGTAATCGCATGAGGCC
>JBBQHV010000159.1:0-4837 GCA_038324295.1 Chthoniobacterales bacterium | reverse complement strand
GCGGACCATGTCGGTGAAATTGCCGCCCCAGGTCGAGTTGATCCGGCTCGGGAGACGGAAGCAATTGTCCTTCACCTCGTCGAGGCGCGGCCCCGCCATCACCCCGCAGACCTGCGCTTTTTTCCCGAACGCCATCAGATCGGGCAGGACGCCGAAATGCTCGCAACACCAGTTGCGCCCGGTCACGCCCATCCCGCACTGCACTTCGTCGAAGATGAGAAGCATCTCGTTTTCGTCGCAAATCCGGCGGAGCGTCTGCAGCCATTCGCCGCGGAAATGATTGTCGCCGCCTTCGCCCTGGATCGGCTCGATGATGATCGCCGCGATATCGACGCCGCGATCCCTGACGAATTGCATGATCTCTTCTTCGGATTTCTTTTCGCGCGCGATGACATCGGCTTCGCGCTCTTTTTCGCCTAACGAAAAGTCGATGAACGGCACCGAGACGCGCGGCCAGTTGAACTTGGCGAAGAGATCGGTCTTGACCGGATCGGTATTCGTGAGGCTCATGGTGTAGCCGCTCCGGCCGTGAAAGGCGCGACGGAAATGGAGAATCTCCGTCCCGCGTTCGCCGCGGCCGGCCGCCATGTTCTTGCGCACCTTCCAATCCATCGCCGCCTTGAGCGTGTTCTCGACCGCGAGCGCGCCGCCTTCGATCAGGAGCATCCGCTCGAGCGGCGGAAGGCCGACGACGCGCCAAAACGTTTCGAGGAAACGGGCGTAGCCTTCCGAGTAAACATCCGAGTTCGCGATTTTGATTTTAGCCGCACGCAGAAGGTCCGTTTTGACTTCCGGCTTATCGAAATGCGGATGATTGAAGCCAACCGGGTTCGATCCGAAAAACCCATAGAGATCGATCAAGCGCCGTTCGTGCGCCGCATCGTAGAGATAAGAGCCCTGGCTTTTCTCGAGGTCGATGACGATGCGAAAACCGTCGAGCAGAACATGCTCGGAGATCTGCGCGAGGACGGGTGATTTGATAGGAGATTTTGGGCTCTGGCGGACGCGGCGTGACTCGGATGTGCGGGCCGCCTCCGTGAGCACGGATGGCATACTCATGCCGCTGATCGTAGTTGGGAGCCCGATGTTGGTCAACCGGACGCCGTAGCACAGGCATCTTGTCCGCCAGTCGGACGGACTCGTCCTGTGGCGAGCCTGTGGGGCCAGCGGGCGTCTCGCCCGGTGAATGATTGACCGGGCAAGATGCCCGGTCGCCCCACAGCCGAGACGGCCGTGCTACACAATTCCCTCGCGCATGTCGGCGTGCTTCCCGGCGAGCAGCTCCTGGGTCAAATCATATCCAGCGCGGTCGGCATTTTCGGAGACACCGGCAAAATGCGTGTCGATCCGCATTTTCGCCGAGCGACAGAAATAGGTCGCGACCGACAGAATCTCTTCCGCCGGCTCGCCCTTATCGATCTTATACTGGGCGAAGGAGCAGGCCGCGCTGATCGCGAACAGCTCCGTCGCGATCCCGACAAACCGCGCGAGCAACAACTGCTCGCGATCGAGCTTCGGACCAAAGCGGGTCATGGAGTGGAAGAGTCCGCGCGCCAATTTTTTGCTCGCGCCCGCCGCGTAACGGATGTGGGGACGCAAAGCGGTGTGCACTTTTTCCAGATCGCCCGCCGTTCCGAGCGTCCATTGTTTCGGATACCAGCTGGCGTAAAATTTTCCGGATCGGAAAACCGCCTTGGCCCGCTCCGCCGTCGGCAGGGTGGTATTGAAAATCGCGCCGCCGACCTTGAGATGCGGATCGAGCGCTTCGCGCGCAATAAAGAGGCGCATGATTTCGCTCGAGCCTTCGAAGATCATGTTGATGCGGCAATCGCGCAGGAAACGCTCGACCGGAATGCCTTCTTCGCCACGGCCTTCGAGCGACTCCGCGGTTTCGTAGCCACGCCCGCCGCGCACCTGCATCGCTTCGTCGGCGTTCCGCCAGGTCGCTTCCGTCGCCCACATTTTGCACATCGCGGTCTCGATTCGCAGATCGCCCGCCTTACGATCGACCAGCGCGCTGGTCAGAAAAGTCATCGCTTCCATCGCGAAAACGTTGCCCGCCATCTCCGCGATCTTGCCCGCGATCGCGTAATGCTGGCCGATCGGCACGCCCCATTGCACGCGCTCGCCCGCCCATTTGCGGCAGATTTCGAGGAGCCGCTTGGACAAGCCGACGCAGGCCGCCGGGATCGTCAGACGGCCGGTGTTTAGAGTCGTTAGGGCGACTTTCAGACCCTGCCCTTCTTTCGCGATCAGGTTCTCGCGCGGGACACGGACGTTCGTGAATTTCACGATCCCGTTGTAAAGCGCGCGCAGCCCCATGAAGTGGCAGCGATAAGTGATCTCGAGCCCGGGCGAATCGACATCGACGATGAAGGCCGTGATCTGTTTGCGCTCCTTGCCCTTGACGATTTTCGGCGGCGTCTTCGCCATGACCACGAGCACGCCGGCCTTGATCAGGTTGGTGCACCAAAGTTTTTCGCCGTTGAGGATAAAGGCAGAGCCGTCTTCGGTCGCATCGGCGCGCAGACTCATGTTCGCGGGATCGGAGCCGGCGTCGGTCTCGGTGAGGGCGAAGGCGGAGATTTCCTTGCGCGCGACGCGCGGCAAATACTTTTGTTTCTGCTCCTCGGTGCCAAAGAGGAGGAGCGGTTGCGGCACGCCGATCGACTGGTGCGCGGAGACGAGCGCGGTCAGGTTCGCGTCCCAGCTCCCGAGGAGCATGGCGGCGCGGCCGTAGTTCAATTGCGACAAACCGAGCCCGCCATATTGGGTCGGGATTTTCACCCCGAAGGCACCCATCGCGAAGAGATCGTCGATGTTCTTCTGCGGGATCTCGCCCGTCCGATCGATCTCGTCGGCATCGACATTCGCCCTGAGATAATCGCGCAGCTCTTTCAGAAACGGATCGCCCTTTGCCCGGTCTTCCGCGCTCTGCGCCGGATAGGGAAAAATGCGATCGAAATCGAACCGACCGACAAACAGGTTGCTCGCGAAGCTCCCGCGTTCATCGAGCGGATCGCGGGAACTTTCGGCCAGATCGAGGGCGGCGCGTTTGCCCTCCGACATTTTTGAGGTGTCGATGACGGATTGCGCTTCAGCGTTTTCTGGCTTCGCGCTGGTTTCTTCGGCGATTTGTTTTTCAGGCGCTTCGAGCGGTGTCTTCATAAAATTTGGTGCCGTTATCGGCGTGTTTTCGGAGGAGATCGCAGGGCTGGAATTTCTCGCCTTCGCCGGCGACCGCCGCAATTAATCTGGCGGCACCGAAGTGATCCGCATAACGGAGCGGCCCGCCACGCAGAGGCGCGAAACCGGTCCCGAGAATCATTCCGTAATCGGCGTCTTCGGGCGCGGCCACGACTTTTTCTTCGAGGCAGCGCGCCGCTTCGTTGACCATGAGAAAGACGAGGCGATGAGCGAGATCGTGCGTTGTCGCCGGGGGCGTTGACCCCGGCTGGTCTGAGGCGGGAGTTTTTGCCCGGCCGGGGTCACCGCCCCCGGCTACAACGAGGGCTTCGTTAGGCGATTGCGTTTTGCCTTCGTATTTGTAAAAGCCGCTCCCGCTTTTGCGCCCGAGCATTTTTGCTTCCTGCATCCGGTGTAAGATCGCAGGTCGACGGGCGCGCGCGCCTAACGATTTCTCGAGCGTGGCCGCGATATCGACCGTGATGTCGACGCCGATCTCGTCGATCAGCCGGAGCGGACCCATCGGCATCCCCCACTCGACGAGCGCGTCGTCGATCTTTTTCGGATCGACGCCTTTCTCGAAAAGTTCGGCGGCCTCGAGCAGGTAGGGAAAGAGGACGCGGTTGACGAGAAAACCGGGGCTGTCCTGGACGACAACCGGCAGCTTGTCGACCTGCCGCGCGAAGGCGAGCGCACGCTCTTTCGTCTCCTCGGAGGTCTGCTTTCCAACCACGACTTCGACCAGTTTCATCCGGCTGACCGGATTGAAAAAATGGAGACCGATGACACGTCCCGGGTGTTTCGTCTCGGCCGCGAGTGTGCTGATGGAAAGGGCGGAAGTGTTGGTCGCGAGGATGTCGGTGTCGTCGATCTTCGCGTCCATGTCGCGGAAGATTTCGCGCTTGACTGCGAGTTTTTCGGAGGCCGCTTCGATCGCGATCTGAACTTCGCGGAGCGGACCCGGATCGGCCGAAGCGACGATGCGGGCGCGACCTTCCTTCGCTTTCTCTTCACTCATGATGCCGCGTTTGACGGCTTCGCCGTAGGTCTTCTCGATCCGGGCGAGGCCGGCGCTCACGACCTCGGTATTGACGTCGCGCATGATGACGGCGACGCCGCGGGCGCTGAGCCATTGCGCGATCCCGGCGCCCATCACCCCCGCGCCAATCACGGCGGCGTGCGTTACCTTCTCGTTAGGCGCTTTCCCGCTCCCTTTGCGGTAGCGATCGGCGAG
The DNA here is from genome assembly GCA_038324295.1 of Chthoniobacterales bacterium. Lineage (GTDB taxonomy): Bacteria > Verrucomicrobiota > Verrucomicrobiia > Chthoniobacterales > UBA10450 > Palsa-1392. The sequence continues at coordinate 417 of JBBQHV010000159.1, read as the reverse complement.
GAAGAAATTGCGAATGAGGTTGCGGGTCGATTCGGTTTCGCCCAGCTCGACGATGGCGTCGAGTTCGCGGGCAAGGGAGTCGTCGATTGAGCTCGTCAGGCTCTGATTAATAATCTCGGCGGCGCGGGCGGGGGCGGGGTTTTGGCTGCGGGGCGCTGTAATGGGAGCCGGCGTCGCAGGAGCTCCGCCCGCCAGTTTCGGTTTGCCGGCGGCGAGTTTTGCACGCGCGGCGGCGAGCAATTTATCTTGCGACACGACTTCATCGACGAGGCCGAGTTTGAGGGCCTCCTGCGCCGGATAAAGTTTGCCTTTCAGAATTACTTCGGCCGCTTTTTCCGGGCCGATCAGGCGCGGGAGCCGCGTCGCTCCGCCCCAGGCGGGAACGAGCCCGAGCGTCGTCTCCGGCAACCCGATGCG
>JBBQHV010000158.1:0-4852 GCA_038324295.1 Chthoniobacterales bacterium | reverse complement strand
TTATCTGGATAGGATTGGGTGCGCCGAAGCAATACGAATGGATCAACCGGCATCGGCCGGCGATCCGGCGCGGCGTTCTCCTCGCGGTGGGCTTCGCTTTCGACGTCAACGCGGGCCTGAAAAAAGACGCACCCGCCTGGGTGCAGCGCGCCGGGCTTACCTGGGCCTTCCGCGTTTTCTCCGAGCCGCGGCGGCTCTTCACGCGCTATCTTCGGTTCAACAGCTTGTTTCTCTATTATCTCATCAACGATGCACTTCGCCCCGCCCGCGACCAGGACGCGTAATTACTCCGAGCGCGTGAAGCCTGGCTGCGCTCCCGTCAGCTTTCCGGGGAGCGCATGCGCCCTCGCGTGCTGGTTGCGGCGCCCCGCCGCAACGGACTTTGCGGGCCGAAGAAAAAGTTCGCGATGGCGAGGGCGCCATCGCCAGCTCGCCGCCGGACGAGTCCGTCCGATTGGCGGACACGCTAGGCGCGTGCGCTCCCCGGAGCAGTTTCGAGCGCGCCAGGCCGTCCGGCTGAGCTTGTGGGCAATTATTCTCCTTACCGCCTGCTCGGCGAAAGCGCCGCCCGCCAACACCTCCTTCATCAAAGGCATGACCGTTTCCTGCCAGACCTCGGGCTGGGAATGGGCCACCCCGGAAATGGCCCGGACTCTCGATGAGTTAAAGTCGTTAGGCGTAAACAGCATCGCGATCCATCCCTACGCGCAGATCGAAAACGACGGCCACGTCCGTTTCCGCTCGCGCGACAACAACCGCCACATCACCGTCCCGCTCGACTGGGCGCGCGAGCGCGGCCTTTCCGTCATGCTCATTCCGCACATCGCCTATTGGGGCACGAAATTTCTCTGGCGCGGCGAGATCGATTTCCAGACGACCGAAGAGTGGGATCGTTTCTTCGGCGATTACGAAACCTGGATTGTGCAGATGGCCCAGATCGCGGAAGCGCATGGCGCCGGCACGTTTTGTATCGGGCTCGAGTTCACGCACGCGCAAAAGTTCGAGCAGCGCTGGCGCAAGATCATCGCCGCGATCCGCGCCGTCTATCACGGCAAGCTCACCTACGGAGGGAACTGGGACAGCTTCGAGGAGGTGAAATTCTGGGACGCGCTCGATTACATCGGGGTCCTCGCCTATTTTCCCCTAACGAAAACCGAAAACCCTTCGAAAGCGGAAATCGCCGCCGCCTGGGACAAAAAGTGCGCCGAGCTGAAGACGTTTTCGGAGGCGCGCGGCGACAAGAAATTTCTCTTCGTCGAGATCGGTTACAACGTCAGCGCGCGGGCCGCGGCTGAGCCGTGGGCTTTCAAAATGGGCGGCCCCCACGCCGACGAAATCCAGCAGCGCTGCATCGGGGTGGCGCTCGATCTCCCGAAGCGCTGTCCGGTTCTCGCCGGGATGTATTGGTGGAAATGGTTTCCGGAATTACCCAGCCACGAAGAGGAAAATTACCGGCTGCAAACGCCCGCCATTAAGGCCCTCATCGAGAAGCACTGGCGCTAGCCGACCCGCGCCTGCACCCGCTGCACCATCGTGGCGGCGGCGATCAGAACGAGCCCGGCGATCACCTGATGCGGACGCAGAGCGGCGTGAAAAAATCCCCATGTGATGCAAACCGCGGCGAGCGTCTGCATCATTTCGAAATAACCGGCCGTCGAAGCTTTCGTCAGGCGAAGACCTTCGAAATAGATCAGGAGCGGGATGCCGCCCGAGATCGTGGCGAGGAGGATAAGCGCGCCGACCGCTGTCGCCGGATGGGCCTGCGCGGTCGCGGGCCAGAGCGCGGCGCCGTGCAGCTTGCCCGCGACGAACAGAATCAGCGTCATGCAAACCAGACCGACCACGATCCGCAGACTCGCGGCGAGGCGAAGCGACATCCCGATCATGACGCCGCGGCCCGCCACCGTGGAGAGCCCCCAAAAAAGCGCGCAGATCAGTGCGTAGCCGGTCCCCGTGTTCAAACCCGCGCGGGCGAAGGATTGTCCGATAAGCGTCGGATGTTCGACCGAGAGGAAAATCCCCGCCAAAATCGCGAGACCGGCCCAAAGAAAAAATCTTCGCGCCAACCGATCGCCAAAAAAAACGCAGGCGCCGATCGTGGAAAAGAGCGGCTGAATATTGAGGATGACATTGACCACCGTGGGATTGCCGTATTTGAGCGCGAGAGTGAAGAAAATCGTGCCCACGGCCGAGCCGGCGAACCCGGAAAAAATGATCCAGCCCCAGGTGCGCGCGTCCACCTTCGGGATCTCGCCGAGGCGCGCGAGAAGAAGCGGGAGAAACAAGAGGAGGATGAGGACGTGTTCCCAAAACACGATGACCTCCGCGTCGAAAAGATTGTTCAGCGGAATGCGCCAGGCGCTCTCCGTCCCCCAGAGCGCGGCGCCGAGCGCGACGAGCCAGGGACCGTAACGGACTTCGCTCTTCACGCGGCGTTGCATCCACGGAGGGCTAGCGACTCGCACGCCTCACGTCAACGGCGTAGGTTAGCGCAAGATGAAGGCGCAAAATCCGCAGATCGAAATTTGTCCGGGCATCACCCGCCGGACGGTCGCGCATGGCGAGAAGATGTATCAAATGCTCGCGACCCTCGCGGCCGGCAGCCGCATGCCGGAGCATCAGCACGCGCAGGAACAGGTCGTTCACATTCTAGAAGGCCGGATGCGACTCATCGTCGAAGGCGTGGCGCACGAGCTCGCGACGGGCGACTCCTATTATCTCGCGAGCAACGTCCCGCACGGAGTGGAAACGCTCGAGGCCACCCGTGTGCTCGATACCTTCAGTCCGCCGCGCGACGATTATCTCGCGATCGACCAGAAGTCTCGTTAGGCAAGGTTGTTCCTAGCGGCCGCATCTGCCTGGCGATATTTTCAGCCACAGATAGACACGGATGAGCACGGATGATCGGGGCAGGTTATCTATGAAAATCCGTGTTTATCCGTGTTCATCAGTGGCCAAATAAGTGCCTGGCCCGACTATTGCCGCTGTCGCCGGCCAGTCACGAACCCGGGATCGATTTTTATTCTCCCCGAGCCCCTTCATGCTTTCTCCGTGGGGTTTTTTGCCTGCAACCTTTTGGCGCATATGCACCAAAAGGTTGCACACCCCCCACACTCAAAAATGGGCGTATCGGCAACCGCAGCGCGGCGTCCCGAGCCTGGGATCGTTAGGCGGCGTTTTCGTGAAGATGCCGCTGTCCGCCGACGCGATACGCTTCCGCCAGCCAACCGCGAAATTCGGGATCGATCTCATCCAGCTGAGCGAGGCGAAAAGCGTGAGATGATTGCGCGGTGAGATCGTCTCGATCCGCCGGAAGCGCGGATGCTCCAGCCGGCGCGCGCCGGCGCCCGAGGAGGTCGTGGCCAGCGAGTCACTTCTGCCACGACGGGATCTGCGCGAACGACATCCGCACCTGAAACGCGATCCGGGTTTTCTCCGCCAGGATACGAACCAACCCGATCGCACACCGCCACCCCGACAGCATCGAAGAGGTAACGGATTTTCGGCGGTTTGCTCCGAAAATGATGGGTCAACCCGTGCTGCCCAGAGGCATGCAATTGATTGCGCTTGGCAAATTCGCGCCCGCACCTGGGGCAAGGCCAGAGCGGCGGCGAGGGAGGCATGGCGGGCCTCTTATTGCGACCGCGCCGCCTCGCCCTAAATCCCGAAACCCGCCCGCGCCGCCTGGCTTGCTTGACCGTTTCCCGGCCCGCTCGTAGGGTCGCCCCTCACGCTCCCTCGGCGGGAGACCCGCGGCGACGGCACCGGCCTTACTGGGAGCTGAGCGGGATGAAACCAACCGTGCAAGGCCAACGTAGAAACTAAAGACGATGGATTTTTCCTGGTCGGATGAACAACGAGAGCTGCTCGATGCGATCGGCCGTTTCGGCAAGGAGCAGCTCAACTACGATGTCGTGGCCAACGATCGCGCCGCGATCTTCAATCACGACGCCTGGAAAAAATGCGGCGAGTTCGGCATCCAGGGTCTCCCCGTCCCGACCGAATACGGCGGACTGGGAATGGATCCCCTAACGACCGTCGCCGCGCTCGAGCGCCTCGGCTATTCCTGCAAGGACAACGGCCTGCTCTTTTCCATCAACGCGCATCTTTGGACGGCGGTGACTCCGCTCGTCTCCAACGGCACCGAAGAGCAGAAGCAAAAGTTTCTGCCCGGCCTCTGCAACGGCACTCTCATCGGCGGCAACGCCATGAGCGAACCGAACAGCGGCTCCGACGCCTTCAGCCTCGGCACGACCGCCGTGAAACAGGACGACAAATACATCCTCAACGGGAGCAAAATTTTCGTGACTAACGGCCCCGTCGCCGACGTCCTCGTCGTCTTCGCCAACATCGACAAGGCCCGCGGCGCGGAAGGCATCACCGCTTTCCTGGTCGAGAAAGGGATGCCCGGTTTCGACCCGGACCACAAGATCGAGAAAATGGGCGTGCGCACCTCGCCGATGGCGGAAGTCTTCTTCACCGATTGCGAAGTGCCGGCGAAGAATCTTCTCGGCAAAGAAGGCGGCGGCAGCTGGCTCTTCACTCGCTCGATGACGTGGGAACGCGGCTGCATTCTGGCCAGCGCGGTCGGCTCCATGCAACGGCTCCTCGAGACCTGTATTCGTTATGCGAACGAGCGGAAACAGGGCGGTCAATCGATCGGCAAGTTTCAGCTCGTGGCGAGCCGCATCGTCGACATGAAAATGCGGATCGAGAGCGCGCGGCACACGCTTTATCACACCGCCTGGCTGGCCGGCCATCGCAAAGCCGTCTATCTCGAAGCCGCCCTCACCAAGCTGCAAATCAGCGACAGCTGGGTGAAGTGCGCCGAGGACGCGATCCAGATCCACGG
>JBBQHV010000157.1:0-4913 GCA_038324295.1 Chthoniobacterales bacterium | reverse complement strand
ATCTCTTCGCATGCTTTCGCGCCGAGCATCGGCGGGATCGAAACGGTCGGCGCTTTGCTCGCGCAAGAGTTCGTCGCGGCCGGACATGAAGTTCGCGTCGTCACGCAAACGCCCGAAGAGAGTGCGGAGCATTTTTCTTATCCCGTTCTGCGCCGGCCATCGCTGGGCGCGCTCCGCCAAAACCTTCGCTGGTGCGATGTTTTCTGGCAGAACAATCTCAGTCTGCGCACGCTCTGGCCGGTCCTGGCCCTGCCCCGGCCGGTCGTCGTTACCCATCACGGTTCCTATTGTCGGCGACCGAGCGGAATCGATCTCGCGCAACGGGTGAAACACATCGTGATCGCGCGCTGCACGAGCGTCGCGATCAGTCAGGCCGTGGCGGATTGCTTCCCCATGCCCTCGCAGATCATTCCCAGCCCGTTCGACGCCCGCCTTTTCACCCCCGGGCCGCCAACGGCGGAGCGGCCTAACGATTTGCTCTTTGTCGGCCGGCTCGTCTCCGAAAAAGGTCTCGACGTTCTCCTCCACGCGCTGCCCCCGCCGCCCGCTCGCCTAACGATCGTCGGCGCGGGACCGGAAATGGCGTCCACGCAGGATCTGGCGAAGCGCCTCGGCCTCGAGGACCGAGTTCATTTCGCCGGTCCGAAGCGTGGCGCGGAGCTGGTGGAAATCCTGCAGCAGCATAAAATTCTGGTCGTGCCCTCCCGCTACGACGAACCGCTCGGCGTGGTCGCGCTCGAAGGCATCGCCTCCGGTTGCGTGGTGATCGGCTCGAGTGGCGGCGGGTTGCCGGAGGCGATCGGACCGTGCGGCCTCACTTTCCCAAACGGCGATCCGGCCGCGCTGACCGCGCAGATCGAACGGCTCCTGCGTTCGCCTAACGAATGTGCCGAGCTGCGGGCGCGCGCGCCGGGGCATCTGGCGCGTTTTCATCCGGCCACGGTCGCGGCGGCTTATCTTGAGTTGTTCCAAGCGAAGCTCCGGTGATTTTACTTTCCCATCCTACGGCCAATCAAAACGTCCGGCAGACCGCGCTCGCGTTGGCCGAGGCCGGTTTGCTCGCGGAATTCTGGACCTGTGTGAACTGGCGACGCGGCGGCACACTCGATCGGGCCGTCGCTTTTTCCCATCGCTTGCGCAACGAACTGCGCCGCCGTTCTTTCGCGCCCGAGCTCGCACCCTTCATCCGCACCGTCCCCGGGCGGGAATGGGGCCGCCAACTGGCGAGCCAGCTTGGCTGGACCAGCCTAACGACATCGGAAACCGGCATCTTCAGCATCGACGCCGTTTATCTTTCGCTCGATCGCCGGGTGGCGCGACGCCTCTCCACCCCCGGTCGGATTCGCGCGGTTTACGCTTACGACGACGGTGCGCTGAAATCTTTCCGATCCGCCAAACGCCTCGGTCTCACCTGCATCTACGAGCACCCGATTGTTTATTGGAGAAAAGTCCGCCAGCTCCAGGCCGAGGAAGCGGACCTGCAGCCGGCCTGGGCGCCCACCCTCGGCGCCCTCGCCGATAGCGAGGAAAAACTTGCGCGCAAAGACGAGGAGCTCTCCCTCGCCGATCTGGTCGTGACCGCGAGCAGCTTCTCGAAGGAAAGCCTGGCCGCCGCTCCCGGCCTGCGGGCGCCGGTGCGCGTGATTCCTTACGGCGCGGATTCGTTAGGCATACCACGCCCGCCTCACGAAGCGCGGGCCCGCCTGCGCGTTCTCTTCGCCGGCTCGCTCACGCAGGCGAAAGGCCTCGCCTACCTGCTCGAAGCGGTCGCGCGCCTCGCCAAAGAAATCGAGTTTACCCTCATCGGGCGCCGCGTGAGCGACGAAATTCCCGCGCCTGCGCTGCTCGACAAATACCGCTGGATTCCCTCCCTTCCGCATGACGAATTATTAGCCGAAATGTCGCGCCACGACGTGCTCGTTCTCCCCTCGCTCCACGAAGGCTTCGGTCTGGTCATGAGCGAGGCGATGAGCCAGGGGTTGGTCGTCATCACCACGCCGCATACCGGTGGGCCCGATTTGATTACCGAGGGCGTCGATGGATTTATCGTCCCGATCCGCTCGGCCGAGGCGATCGAGGAAAAGCTCGCGCTCCTGGCGCGCGATGGAGAGCGCCTTATCAGCATGCAGGGAGCGGCCCGGCGCAAAGCGGCCGCTTTGACCTGGGAAAATTATCGCCAAGGGGTCGCCGGAGTGGCACGAGAAGTGATGGAGAAAAGGGCCACGCCATGACGACGATCGCGGATTCGCGGGAGAAATCCGCACAGAAAGCGCCTCCGGCGGCGGGCGACGCCGCGCGCACGATCGAGAACATCCGCCGGCTCATCTGGCTCTACCTCTTCCTCCTCATCTTCGAGGGTGCGCTGCGCAAATGGGCCGTCCCGCAATTTTCCGCGCCGCTCCTGATCGTGCGCGACCCGGTCGCGCTTCTCATCTACGCCCTCGCGCTCCAGGCGCGCGTTTTCCCTTTTAACGTTTACGTCGTCTCGATCACGGTCATCGCGATTTTGTCGTGGGCCGCCGGGATCATCGTCTTGTCGCAAGTCGTGGCGATGAAGACCGTCCTGCTCGTCACCGCCTATGGCGTGCGCTCGGATTTTCTCCATCTCCCGCTCCTCTTCGTCATCCCGGCGGTGATGGACCTGGAGGATGTAAAGCGCATCGGCCGCTGGACGATCATCGGCATGATTCCGATGGGCCTCCTGATGGCGCTGCAGTTTAACGCCTCGCCCGAATCGTTTCTCAACCGGGTCGCGGGGGCCGGCGAAGGCCTGCAGCTCGGCTCCGGCGGCGGGAAAATTCGTCCGCCCGGACCCTTCTCCTTTGTCTCCGGAGCGGTCTACTATTTAAGCGCGGTGGCGGCTTTCATGCTCCACGCCGTCCTCGCGAAATTACCTTACAAAACCTGGCTGCTCGCGGCCGCGGGCGGCGCGCTCCTCGTCGGTATCGGCGTCTCCGGCAGCCGTTCGACCGTGCTTTCCGTCGGGGTCGTGGTCGCTTCGCTCGCCGTCATTCTTCTCGTTAGGCCAAGTCTCGTGAGCAAATTCGGACGCTACATTCTGCTCGCCGCGGTCGTCCTCTGGGCGATCAGTTATGTGCCCGTCTTTCGCGAAGGGCTCGGCATTCTTTCCGACCGTTTCGCGGAGGGCGCGGAAAGCAGCGATTCAACCGTCGTCGGCGGCCTCGCGGAGCGGATCCTGAGCGGGTTCGCGGGGGGACTGCAGGTCCTGACCCGCACTCCACTGGGCGGCTTCGGTCTCGGCGTGGGCACCAATGGCGGCGCCAATTTCCTCATCGGGCACGCGGAGTTTCTCCTCGCCGAAGACGAGTGGCCTCGCATCCTCCTCGAGAGCGGGCCGATCCTTGGTGGGGCGTTTTTGTTCTGGCGTTGCGCCATCACTTTCCGCATCGGCCGGCTCGCCCTGCGGCAGTTGACCCATGGGAATACGCTCCCGCTTTTCCTCTTCAGCGCGGCCGCTTTCGCTTTGCTCCAAGGGCCTTTCGGGCAACCGACCAGCCTCGGTTTCGCGATTTGCCTGGGCGCGCTTTCCCTCGCCGCCCGGGAGCCGGAGGCCGACGAAGCCGATCCGCCGGACGAATCGGAGGAGCTGCCGTCGGCCCCGCGGCCGGTCGGGCGCTCGGTTTACGCCGAGCGTTTGCATGGTTCCCGCTCCGGTCTGCATCGATCCCATGGTCCTTTTGATCGGTAACTACCCGGCCGATCAGCAACAAAGCATGCAGCGTTTTGCCGACATGATGCTGCGCGGCCTAACGAGCGCGGGCATCCCGACGGAACTGATTCAGGCGCGGCCGTTTTTTGGGAACTTTCGCGGCGCCGGACCGTCCGTCGCGAAGTGGCTGGGCTACATCGACAAATTTCTCCTCTTTCCGCCTCGGCTCCGCGCCCGCCTCTCGCCCGCGGTGCGCCTCGTCCATATTTGCGATCATTCCAACGCCATCTACAGCGCGTATGCGAAAGGGCGGCCGGTCGTCGTGACCTGCCACGACCTGCTCGCAGTCCGCGGTGCGCGCGGCGAAGCGACCGATGCGCCGGCCTCGGCCACCGGAAAATTCCTGCAACGCTGGATTGTCTCGGGGTTGCGCCGGGCGAGCGTGGTCGCTTGCATTTCCCGCGCGACCCTGCGCGACGCTGAGCGCCTCGTCGGGCAACGCGACGGCCGACCGCAGCTTCTCTCGATTCCGCTCGGCCTGAATTATCCATATCGCCGGCAGCCGCCTGATGAAGCCCGTGCTCGGCTCGCCGGCATCGGCGGCCTCGATCTGGAGCGACCGTTCCTTCTCCATGTCGGCTCAAATTTGCGGATGAAGAACCGGGAAGGCGCCCTCCGCATTTTCGCCCTCACGAAAAACGAATGGAACGGCCAGTTCGTTTTCGCGGGACAAAAATTAACCCCGGAGCTGCGTTCGTTAGGCGAAAAGCTGGGCGTGCGGGAGCGCCTCGTCGAAGTGGAGGGACCGAACAACGAACTGCTCGAGGCGCTCTACAGTTTGGCCTTCGCGCTCCTCTATCCATCGCGCTTCGAGGGCTTCGGCTGGCCCATTCTCGAAGCGCAGGCCTGCGCCTGCCCGGTCCTCTGCGCCACTCGCGAGCCGATGTCGGAGGTGGCCGGCGAGGGCGCGCTCAAACATGAGATCGAGGACGAAGCCGGTTTTTCGAAATCGATTTTGCATCTGACTGAGCCCGGCGTGTGGCAACAGTGGAGCGAGCGCAGCCTGCGTAATGCCGGGCGTTTCAGCGCCGAGAAAATGATCGCGCAATACATCGAGCTTTACCGCAGCCTGGGAGTTGCTCCTGCCTGACGATGTGTGGAATCGCCGCGCATTTTTCTCGCCACGGAGAGGCGACGCCGCTCGATCTGCGCCTGATCGCGCATCGCGGGCCGGACGCGTCCG
>JBBQHV010000156.1:0-4947 GCA_038324295.1 Chthoniobacterales bacterium | reverse complement strand
CGGCGTCTTCCGGCGGGCGCACGGATCGATCGACGCCTCGATCGGGCGACACCCGCTTCATCGCAAAAAGATGGCGGTGAATCCGGAGCGCGGGCGCACGGCGCGGACCGATTATCGGGTATTGAAATCGGACGGCGGCGTCAGCCTCGTGGAGTGCACCCTGCACAGTGGGCGGACCCACCAAATCCGGGTCCACCTTCATCACCTCGGGCATCCGGTTGTGGGCGATAGCCTCTACGGCCGGAATCGCCAAATCGCCGCGCCGCGCCAGATGCTGCACTCGTGGAAACTCGGCTTCACGCACCCGCGGACGGGCGAGCGGATGCTTTTCGAAGCGCCGATCCCGGAAGATTTCCGCGCGCTGCGCGAGAGACTTCCGGGGAGGACGGGTTGTTAACCCGTCGCGCGCGAGTGAGCCTCACCCGCGGCCCTTTGCGCATGCCGCAACCGGTAACGGCAACGATTCGTTAGGCACAGCGCGGCGTGGATTCGGCGCAGACTGCACCGAACGACGGGGTGACACCCCGTCCTCCCCGGCATTAAGTTTCCACGCTTTCCTCAGGCTGGCGCCTCGTGATGAAACTAACGATTACCGCGATGAGCGGCGGGATGAGAATGAATCCGCGGAGCCACGGTTCCGAATGCCAGGGGAGAAGAAAGAGCCGCTCGTCCCAGAAAAGATAGTAGGCAAATATCGTGACGGAGAGGACCTGCCAGGCGGTCACTCGCCGCCACGCCGCGAGCGGCAAAATCCAGGTGCAATACCAGGGGTGCAGAACCGGACTGAGAATCAGCGCCGCGCCCATCGACCAAAGCAAACCTCGCTTCCAATTGCGCATAAAGAAGAGCGCCACGATCAGCACCGCGACGAGGATGATGACGTTGTAGTGATAATTCTTCTGATGCGGATTGGGCCAGAAGGTGTCCTCGATGAGCCACCAAAACATGTCGTTCAGCCGCGTCACATAAATGAACTTCCCTAACGAGTCCCAGATGGCGACGCGCGGGAAACCAAATGGCAAGCTGAGAAGAGCTGGAATCGCCAGGCTGATGAGCAGCGCCCAGGCGCGGCGGCCAAGAGCAAAGGCGCAAACCGGCAGGAGCAGCAGCGGAATGAGTTTGATCGAAATCCCGATGCCGAGCGCGACCGCGCCGAGAAGCGCATAGCGCCATTTCCATCCCGGCTCTGTCGCGTGCCGACTCCGCAGGAAACACCAGATGCCGGCGAGCAAGGGCAGAATCATCAAACTGTCGAAGTGTGCTGCGCCCGCGAAAGAATAGACGACGAGCGGATTCCAGGCGTACCAAACCGCATCGACGAAGCGGCCGGGGCCGCCAATCAAACGCAGAAGGAGCGCGACGACCCCGAGATCGGCGGCGGCGAAGAGCAACTTGTAAATCAGCGGGCCGGCGGCAAAGCGGCTGAGCCCGGCGAAGATGAGTTCGGCTCCGGGCGGATAGATTGCGCTGTAATCGCGATGATTGATCCGGTTCCAATCGGGATACTCGGCGCGGAGCGGGACGAGGCGCTCGTCGTTAGGCGCGAGGAGATAGGGATTGAAGCCCGCGTTTTGCACCTTCCCTTCCCATTGGTAACGCCAAATGTCGTCGCCCGGCTCGAGCGGGAGCGCGACGAGCCGGAGGAGAATGGCGACGACCCAAAATGTCGTCTTCGCCGAGCGACCGGCCGGCAGCCTGACGAAGGCCGAGGCGGCCGCGAAAAAGGCGATCCCGCAAAAGAGCGCGGTCTCGACGAACTTGATCGGCATCGTTTCATAACGCCAGTCGTCGAAGCGCTGAAGCGCGGCGAGGAGGAGGATCTCGGCGAGGAGCGGGAGCCAGAAGCGCGCCTGCCTAACGATTGCCATCGGCGGCCCTTTTTCGCGTGATCCGTTGCAGGCCGAGACGGAAGGCCGCGACGTCGACGATTTCCGCCACCCGCCGTTTCAAGCGCCGGGCGCGCGTGCCGAGGAAGAGTAGAAAAAGCGCGTAGGGAATGAGAATGCGTAGTTCCGGCCCGGAGCTATTCAGATAGCGATAGATAAGCATCGCGATGATGAGCAGGTTGATGATGACCGTCGTGGTGACGAAGCGATAACGCAGCCGGACGCGCGTGAGGCATTTCAGCCCGCCGTGATATTCCGTGACCGTTTGCAGGATGATGCTCCAGAAAAAATTGCCGTAGATCTGGATGTCCCATTCCTTCCAGCCGGTATCGGCGGAATAGCTCCAGCCCTCTTCTTCGAGGAGCTGGAAGATGGACTTGAGAAGCGCGTTCCGCTCCACGCCTTCCTCGCTCCAGTAACGGCGGCGGCGTCGGTTGCCGCGCCCCGGCTTCTGCGCGGGCATTTCCTCATGGGTCCCAATCACGCCACGCGGGGTGCGCTTGAATTCGAGCCAGGTAAAATAACGATTCCAGCCCCTAACGAGTGGCTGGGCAAAGGCCAGGAACATGACGAGGAGGCGCGCGGGAATAGTGTCGAACTTCGGCTCGATCCGCGCGCGCAACATGTAGGAGAGCGCGACGCAGAGCGTGCCGCCGAGCATGAGATAGGGGACGATGCGCAGGATGGGCAGGAAGATGCCGAGCCCGAAGAGAAAAAGAGTGAGCGCGAACCACTCCACGCTGCTGAGGTAATTGGCGATCTCCGATTGCGGGGTCGGATAGATCGATTGGAAAAAACCTTCGCCGAAAACCCCGTGGTAGATGATGGGGCGATTGATGAACCAACTGAAACGGGGTGTGCCGTAAATCTGGCCGCGCCATTTTGCGGTCCCGGTCGGACCGAAAAAAATGAGGTGCTTGAACCGGAGCATCGACTCCGCTTCGCCGTAGCCGGCCTGCTGCCTGCGAAAAGCGCCTAAGGTAAAGCGGCGATGATGCCAGACGATCGCGGTCGGGCTGAAAGCGATGACGTGGCCTTCCTGTTGCAGCCGCCAGCAAAAATCGACATCGTCGCCCGCCTTGCGATATTCGATGTCGAACCCGCCGATGGTGTCGAAGGCCCAGCGATAGAACGCCATGTTACAACCCGGGATGTGCTCCGCGATCGTGTCGGTGAGGAGGACGTGGCTGGGCCCGCCGGGCGCCGCGGCGACACAGGCCTGCACCCAGTTTTCCGCGGGCGGCGAAATGTTGGGGCCGCCCACGCCGGCGTAATCGCCGCTCAGCAAGGTCCCGATCAAATAGTAAAGCCAATCGGCATCGGCCATGCAGTCCGAGTCGGTATAAGCGAGGACTTCGCCCTCGGCGGCCGCGGCGCCGGCGTTGCGCGAGTAGCTCAGGCCGTGATTCTCCTGGCGGATGTAGCGGACGTTGGGAAACTGGGCGGCGATCTCCGGGGTGTTATCGGTCGAGCCGTCGTCGACCAGGATCGCCTCGTAGGCCGGGTAATTGATTTTGCCTAACGACTCCAGGCATTCGTAGAGCGTCTTCGCGCCGTTGTAGGAACAAACGATGACCGAGACAAACGGCGTCCGCGGAAGATCGCGATGCGGGAGCGCGGCATCGTCCTGGCCGAGTTTTTTCTGGAGAGCGAAGAACGATTCCTTCGGCGTGCGATCGCGCCTGACGAGTCCGAAAGACCAGTCGGTGATCTCCTGCTCGCCGGTGAACCATTCATCCGTCCAGGCAAAGAAAATCGTTCCGGCGAGACCGCAGCGGACAACGCTGTCGACGTGCCAGCTGAGCATCTCGGCCTGCTCCGTCTCGCTGTGGCGCTGTGTGTCCATCCCGAACTCGCCGAGCATGAGAGGCTTTTCCTCGGCCAGGTTTTGCAGGCGGAGGAGGTATTTTTCGAAGTCGCGCTGATCGTGCAGGTAAACGTTGAAGCAATAAAAATCGACGTTCTGCGGGAGGAGATATTCCGTCGGCGGATAGCTCGCGTAAGAGAAGAGAACCTTGGGATCGGCTTCGCGCCCGACGCGGATGAGGGTCTCGAGAAACTCGGTCACTCGCCTGACACCTAACCAACGGACCATCGTCGTGGGAATTTCGTTCCCGACGAGATAGCCGAAGATGGCGGGATGCCCGGCGTGTTGCGCGACAGTTTTGCGGACCGCCTGCACGATTTCCCGCCGGGTTTTTGCCCTAACGAGAAACTCGACATGCTTGGCCCAGGGCAGGGTGATGAGGACGCGCACTCCGACTGCCGCGCAGCAATCGAGAAACCAGCGCGGCGGCAGGTGATAAACCCGCGCGACGTTGATCCCGAGCTCGCGCATCTGCTCGAGGTCGCGGCGCGCCTGTTCAGGCGTGCCGAGATAATCGCCCGCCGCATCCGGCTTGAAGGGGCCGTAGGTCGCGCCTTTGACGAAGAACTTGCGCTCGCCCTCGAAGAAGAACTTGGCGAGCGCACGGACGCGGACCGGTGCAGTCTGGTTCACAGGGAGCTTTCCCTAGTGCAGGCGGCGGGCCGGCGCAACGCCTAACGACTCGACGCGAGCAACGCCTCCTCGACGACCCGGGCCGTTTCTTCGATCTGGGCCGGGCGATGGGCGATGGAAATGAAGCCGGTCTCAAACTGCGAGGGGGCGAAATAAATTCCAGCTTCCAGGCAGCGGCGGAAAAAACGCGCGAACTGCGCCAGGTCGCTGCGCTTCGCGCTTTCCAAATCGGTCACCGGTTGGGGAGTGAAGAAAAGGCAAAACATCGAACCGATGCGATGAAAAACGGCCGGCGCCGCGGTCTTGCCTAACGACTTGAGCGTCGCCTGCGCGAGCTGGGCGCCAAGTTCCTCGAGCTGTTTCCAGCCGTCGATTCGTTCCAACTCGCGCAGCTGGGCGAGGCCGGCGGCGAGGGCGAGCGGATTTCCGGAGAGCGTGCCCGCCTGGTAAACGGGTCCGAGCGGCGAAAGCTGATCCATGATTTCGGCCCGGCCGCCGAACGCTCCCACCGGGAGCCCGCCGCCGATTATTTTTCCGAGCGCCGTGAGGTCGGGCCGGATC
>JBBQHV010000155.1:0-4978 GCA_038324295.1 Chthoniobacterales bacterium | reverse complement strand
GCGGGATTGAATCCCGGATCGGTCGCTTGCAGCCTAACGAAACTCATGATGAGCAAGCCCGCTCCAAGGAGGAGAATCTGCGCAACTGCGATCTCGGCCACAACGAGTTGGTTTTGCGCGCTGCGGCCACCGGGTCCGTCGCCGGATCTGGTTCCACCGTCGCGCAATCCGTTTTGTGGATCGAGTCGGGTGGCGTGCCACGCCGGAATCGTTCCGAAGGCGATCCCGGTCAGCAATGTGACGCCACAGGTGAACGCGAGCATCGCGCCATCCACGCCGGTCTGGTCGAGTCGCGGAATGTCCGGTGGGCTGATGCCGACAAAAAGATGCACGACCCAGACCGCCACGGTCAGCCCGAGCAAACCGCCGGCGATGCTTAGCACGAGGCTCTCGGTCAGCATTTGCCGAATCAACCGCCCGCGTCCCGCACCAAGGGCGGCGCGAATCGCGATCTCACGTTCGCGTTTGGTCGCCCAGGCCAGGAGAAGGTTCGCCACATTCGCGCAGGCGATGAGCAGGACGAGTGCGACCGCGCCGAGCAGAACGACAAGGGTCAATCGGCTGCTGCCGACAATCTGTTCGTGAAGCGAAATGACATTGGCCCCGAGCCCCGCGTTGGTCTTCGGATATTCCTGCGCGAGGTGTTGCGCGATCGTGCTCATCTCGGCCTGGGCCTGCGCGCGCGTTACCTGGGGTTTCAGCCGCCCGATTACTGCTGAGATGTGAACGTCACGTGCGGTGTCCGGATTTGTGCCGAGATCGAGAGACGCCGGCACGGCCCCACCGCGCTGGCCGAGAACCCACAGCTCGGCCCGGGCGGGAAACCCGAAATCCGACGGCATGATTCCGATCACCGAATAACTCTTCCCGTCGAGCGACAAATCCTGACCGAGGACTTCCGGATCGGAACCAAATTTCGCCTGCCAGAGCGAGTGACTCAAGACGACGAGACCTCGGTCTTGCTGCCGCGCATCGTCGGGCAGGAAACTGCGTCCTCGCGAAACCGGCACTTCGAGTGTGTCGAAAAAATTAGTCGAAACGACGGCCGCGCTCAGCTTTTGTGGGTCGCCGCGCCCGGTCAAATTAAGCGGCGTCGTGGTGTAGGCTGCGAGTCGCTCGAAACTCTGACTCTGTTTCTGCCAATCGGCGAAATTACCGGGCGCCACCATGCGCCGGTCGTTAGCCGGCATGGTTTCCCAGACCGCCATGAGCCGCTCCGAAGCAGGAAATGGAAGAGGCTTGAGCAGAACCGCATCGACCACACTGAAGACCGCCGTATTCGCTCCGATCCCGAGCGCGAGCGACAAGACCGCGACCGCCGTAAAGCCCGGACTCTTCGCGAACATGCGCAACGCGTAACGAATATCTTGGCCGAGGGTGCTCATTGGACGTGGCCGAGGGCGATCATGGGATCGGCGCGGGTGGCGCGACGGGCGGGGATGTAACTGGCGACGAAAGCGACGAGGGCGAGCGTGAGGGTCACGAAAAGGAAGGTCGGAATGTCGAGCGCACTCACTTCGTAAAGCGCGGAACGCAGCGCCGAGGTGCTGAGCAGGGCGACGGTCAGGCCGAGGAGCGTGCCGGCGCCGATGAGGATGCCGGCGTGCGAAATGACGAGCCGCAAAACGTCGGAACGTTGCGCGCCCAGAGCCATGCGGACACCGATCTCGTGCGTGCGCTGCACGACGAGAAACGACATCACGCCATAGATGCCGACGGAGGCGAGGACCAGGGCGATGGCGGCGAAGGCGGCGAGAAGCGCGACGGAGAGTTTGCGCGGCGCGACCGAGTCGGCGATGACCTGCTCGAGGGTGCGGACGTTGGCGAGTGGCTGGGTCGGATCGATCGCCTGCACTTCGCGCCGGATCGCGCTCGTTAGGCTAAGCGGATCCTGGGTGCTGCGGACCGCCAGGATCATCGAGGAGTAGGGCGCCTCCGCGGAAGGGACATAGTAGATCGGCGTGAGCGGCTGATCGAGCCCCTTGTGGTGCACGGAACCGACGATGCCGACGATCGCGGCCCAAGCCCGGCCTGTGCCGGTGTAAATTCGAATCCGCTTGCCGATCGGCTGCTCGTTAGGCCAATAGCGCTGCGCGAGGGCCTGATTGATGACGACGACGTAGGGCGCGCCCGCTTTGTCCGCGGCGGTGAAGAAGCGTCCTTGCAGGAGTGGGATTTGCAGGGTTTTGAAGTAGTCCGGCGAGATGATCCGGAGTTCCTCGTCGGGTGAAGGGTGCGCGTCATCGTTTGGCCGGCCTTCGATCCCGAAAGAGGCGTCGGTATTGCTGCCGCTCATGGGCAGAATGAGGGTGAGACCAGCGCTACTCACCCCGGGCAGGTGGCTCACCCGGCGCTCGAGCTCGGTGAAAAAGCTGACTTGCGATTGATCATTAGGGTAACGGAGCGCCGGGAGCGAGATCTCGGCCGTGAGGACGTTCTTCGGATTGAAACCGGGATTGACGTTTTCCAGCCTAACAAAACTCTTGAGGAGCAATCCCGCGCCGGTGAGAAGGACGAGAGCGAGCGCGACTTCGCCGATGACGAGGCCATTGCGGAGGCGGTTGTGACGTCGGCTGGAAGTGGAGCCGCGGCCGCCTTCCTTAAGCGCTTCGGTCAGGTCGGGCTTGCCGGTGGCGAGGGCGGGGACGAGCCCGAAAATCAAACCAGTGCCGATCGCGATCGCGAGCGTGACGAGAAGGACCGTGCTGTCGATGTGCACTTCGCCGAGCCGCGGGATGCTTTGCATGCCGAGGGTCTTGACGAGTTCGATCGCCCAGATCGCGAGAAAGGTTCCGGCGATGCCGCCAAAGATGGCGAGGACCACGCTTTCCGTTAGGCCCTGGCGCAGGAGTCGGGCGCGACTAGCGCCGACCGCGACCCGGATCGCCATCTCGCGCTCCCGCGCCGAGGCCCGGGCGAGGAGCATGGTGGCGAGATTGGCGCAGGCGATGAGAAGGACGAGCGCCACTGCGCCGGACAAAATTAAAAGCAGCGGTTTCATTCCGCCGACGACCTGCTCTTTGAGCGGATAAATCGTAGCGCCGAAGCTTTCCGTCTGCGGGTAGCTATCCTTGAAGCGCTGGCGCATTGCCCTAACGACGGTCTCGATTTCCGCCTGCGCCTGTTGTGGTGAAATGTGCGGGGCGAGGCGGCCGATCACACCGTAACTACGCGAGCCGCGCTCTTTCATCTCCTTGTCGGTAAAACCGACCGGCTGCCAGATGTCGGCCTGCTGCCCGAAGCGGCCTCCGGTCGTATTGAAGAGCGCGAGCGGGAACTCGAAGGTCGCAGGCATGATCCCGACGATGGTGTAGGTCTTGCCATCGGCGACGAGTTTGCTCCCGAGGATGCGCGGATCGCGATCGAACTTCCGGCGCCAGAGCCGCTCGCTGATCATGAGGACGTCGTCGCGTCCGGTGGCGCATTCTTCCGGGCGAAAAGTGCGACCGCGGATCGGCTGCACACCTAACAATGGAAAGAGATCGGCCGAAACGGTCGCGCCGAAGATGCGCTCGGGTGTTTCGCCTTGAGAGAGGTTGTAGGTGGCGGTGGTAAAGGCGGCGAGCTTATCGAAGCTCTTCAGTTGCGCTTTGTAATCGAGAAACTCCGGGGGCGAGACCGGGATGGCGTCGAGGTGCTGGTCGGTGAAATGTTCGAAAAGGAGAACGAGCCGCGAGGGGTCTTCGTAGGGGAGCGGCTTGATGAGAAGCGCGTTGACGAGGGTGAAGACGGCAGTGGTGGCGCCGATCCCGAGCGCAAGCGTGACGATGCCAAGAAGCGCGAAGAGCGGGTTCTTGATCAGGAGGCGAAGAGCGTGGCGAAAATCTTGGAGCATGGTGTTTGTGGTTCAGCGTGGCAGCGATTTGGGGAGCGCACGCGCCTCGCGTGCTGCACTCGGCGCTTCGCCGAGTGGCTGGGTGAACGTTGCGGGCGGAAAGAAAACAGCACGCGAGGCGCGTGCGCTCCCCAGAAGCACGCGCGACGCTATTTCGTTAGGCGACCCGGAAATTTCATTCATAACGAAGCGCCTCCATGGGATCCAGACGGGTGGCGGAACGCGCCGGCAGATAGCAGGCGAGCAGCCCGACGATGAGCAGGAGCAAGGGCAAGACGACGAACGTGAGCGGATCGTGCGTCGAGATATGCCCGAGATTTGCGCGCAGGAGTTGCATCACGAAATACGCGCCGACCAGACCGATGAGCAGCCCGAGCCCGATGCGCCGCAAACCTTGAAACGTGACCAACGACAGGACGTCACGCGTCTGCGCCCCGAGTGCCATCCGCACGCCGATTTCCTGCGTTCGTTGCCTGACCGAATAGGACATCACGCCATAGAGCCCGAGGGAAGCGAGGAAGAGCGCGAGGACGGCGAAGGCGCTCAAAAGCGTGCCGAAAAAGACGGTGTCCCAGTAGGACTCCTTCACGACCTGGGTCATGAGCTTGACGCTGTAGATCGGGATTTCCTTGTTCACAGAAAAAGCTGCCTGGCGAACAAGAGGCGCAAAACTGGCCGGGGCGCCCTTTGTCCGGAGGGCCGCGAACATGAAGGGTGAGGGCACTTGTTCGTTAGGGTAGTAAAACGTGGGAGGCGGCTGTTCGTCCCCGAGACGGCCGTAGGCCACATTGCCAGTGACTCCGACAATCTCGACGATCTCCTCCGGTTCGCCGCCCGCTGCGAGCCGGGTGAAACGCCGGCCGATCGGATCGCTTCCTGGGAAAAGCAGTTCAGCCGCGCGCTGATCGATCAAGGCAACCCGCGGTTTGCTGGCCGTGTCATCTGCCGTGATATCCCGGCCGCGGAGGAGCGGGATGCGAAAGGTTTGAAGATACCCCGGCGTGATGACCTCCCGGTTTGCGATCCGCGCCTCCGCCAGCGTCTTCGGCCGTGGCTCGCCCTCCAGGAAAAACGCGTCCGTTCCCGCGCTCGTCGTCGGCAGAGTACTGCTCGCCCCCGCGGAAACCACCCCAGGAATGGCAT
>JBBQHV010000154.1:0-5007 GCA_038324295.1 Chthoniobacterales bacterium | reverse complement strand
GAAGGTCTCGGCGTCAATCACGCGCGTCTCGTCATGGGGACCTCGATGGGCGGAATGCAAACCTGGATGTGGGGCGAGCTGCATCCCGAATTCATGGACGCGCTTCTCCCGCTCGCGAGTTTGCCGACGCAGATTTCCGGTCGGAACCGCGCCTGGCGCCGGATCGTGATCGACGCGATCCGGAAAGATCCGGCCTGGGACGGTGGCGATTATCCCGCAGGCGCGGGACAGCCGCCCGGTCTGCGGATCGCGACCGAAATGCTTTGGTTCATGAGCAGCAATCCGGTGCTGCGGCAGAAGGAAGCGCCGACCCTCGCGCAAACCGACGTGGTCCTCGATCACTTCGTCGACGAACATGTGAAAACGGCGGATGCAAACGATGTCCTCTACGCCGTCGAGGCTTCGCGCGACTATGATCCCGGCCCGGACCTCGAAAAGATTCGCGTGCCCTTGCTCGCGATAAATTCCGCGGACGATCTAATCAATCCGCCGGAGCTGGGAATCCTGGAGCGCGAAATCAAGCGGGTACCGAAGGGGCGCGCGATCGTCCTGCCGCTCAGCGACAAGACGCGAGGTCATGGCAGCCACACGGTCGCGGCGCTCTGGAAGAGGGAGCTGAAAGCTCTCCTCGAGCGAAGCGAACCCGCGTTGTAGCCGGGGGCTCCGACCCCGGCGGCGCCCAGTGTGACGGCACGGTTTCCCCGCCGGGGGTCAGCGCCCCCGGCTACAACAACAATTCTTCCAGATCCGCCGTCGTTAGGCCATGCATGAGCGGGGCCTCGTCGCTCTCCAGCATCGCACTCGCCATTTCACGTTTGCGATATTGCAGTTTAAGGATCTTCTCCTCGACCGTCTCGCGCGCGATCAATTTGTAGGAAGTAACTACGCGCGTTTGCCCGATGCGGTGCGCGCGATCGGTCGCCTGCGCTTCGACCGCCGCGTTCCACCAGGGATCGAAATGAATCACGCTGTCGGCCGCGGAAAGATTCAGCCCGACGCCGCCCGCCTTCAGGCTGATCAGGAACACCGGAATGGTTTCGTCATTTTGAAAACGATCGACCTGCGCCTGCCGGTCCTTCGTTAGGCCAGCGAGGTAGCAATGGGCGATCCCGCTCGCCACAAGCCGTTCGCGCACGAGGTCGAGCATTTGCACAAACTGGCTGAAAATGAGCACGCGATGTCCGCCGTCGATCATCTCCTCGAGCAGCTCATCGAGGAGATCGAGCTTGGCCGAGGCGCTTTCCTCGAGACCGAGTAAACGCAGGTCGCAGCAGACCTGGCGGAGGCGGAGCAAGCCGGTCCGCATTTTCATCCGCGTGGCGGCGTCGTCAGGCCCGAGCCCTTTCAGGATTTCGCGGAGCAAGGCGTCGTAAGTCGCGCGTTGCGTCGGTGCGAGATCGCAGGGCACGACCTGTTCGATCTTCGCCGGAAGCTCCGTCGCGACATCGGCTTTGCGGCGGCGGAGCAGGAACGGCCGGATGCGCCGCGCGAGCCGGCGTTGCAGCGCCGGCTCCGGACCGGTCGTGAGCGGCTTCTCGTAGCGTTCCCGGAAATCGCTCCGGCTCCCGAGGTAACCGGGCACGACGAAATTCATGAGCGACCAGAGATCGCGCACGGAATTTTCCATCGGCGTGCCGGTGAGGACGAAGCGCTGCCGGGAGCGCAGGCGGAAGGCGGCCTGCGCATTTTGGGTATCGGGATTCTTGATGTGCTGCGCTTCATCGAGCACGACCGTGTCGAAAGGGATGCCGGCATAGAGGTCGGCGTCGCGCCGGAGCAGGCCGTAACTCGTTAGGCCAAGATCGAACTCGGGCAAACGCGCGATTTTCTTCGCGCGCTCCGCGCCCTCAATCGGGAGAACGCGCAGGTTGGGTGTGAAACGGGCGGCTTCACGCTCCCAGTTGGCGAGGAGCGAGGTCGGACAAACGACGAGCGCCGGACCCCGGCCCTGCCGGAGCTGAAAAAGGGCGAGAGTTTGCACGGTTTTCCCGAGGCCCATCTCGTCGGCCAAAATACCGCCCAGTTTTTGCCCGGCGAGCGCCGCCAGCCAGTGGACACCGGTTTTCTGATAATCACGCAACTGCTCGCCTAACGATCCCAGATCGGGCGGCGCCGGCGCCGTGGCACGAAAGGCGCCGACCAGCTTCGCGCCGATCTCTGCCGCGGTGTTCATCACGTAACCGGATTGAATTTTATCGAGCCGATAAAGCCCCGGAGCTCGCTGGCGGGGATCGGCGTCTCGCAAAAGCTGCTCAAAATCCTCCAGGGCGGCGGGATCGAAGACAGCTTGCCGGCCGTTCTTGAGCCGCATCCGGGTTTGCCCGGAACGGAGGAGACGCTGCACTTCGGACAAAGGAATATGTTCGCCTTGCGCGCTCGCGACCGAATACTTCAGCTCAAACCAATCGGTCCCGGAGCCGATGATTTCGATCGTGGGAGCGACCGGCTCGAGGTCGGCGCGGGCTTTCTCGAGTTGCGGAGTGATCGAGACCTTCCAATCGCGCGCCAGCGTCGGGTAGGCGAAAGCGAAAAAGCGCGCGGCCTGCGTCCGATCGCGCAATTCGAAATCGACAAAGCCGTCCGCTTCGAGGCGCGCCACGGCGGCCTTTTCTGCGGAAAGATTGCGCAGTCGAAGCTGATCGGGATTGCTTTCGTCGCGGATGACAAAATTTTTCTCGGGATTGGCCGTTGGTGCGAAAGAAGGCCGATTGCCATAACGGCAGGAAAGCGACGCGCGCAGGGACTGGAGCGAGCCTTTGATTTCCAAGGTGAATTCCGGCTGCGCCGGAACGGCTTTGGGCAGCGACATTCCCGCGGGTAACGTGAGGTCTGCGATTTCCCGCCAAAGCGGGAGTTCGAGCGCGAGGAATTCCAGCGCCGCGTCCTCATCGAGCTGGAGCGGTTGCTCCAGCACCTTCGTTAGGCGGACGGGCAGATCGCGGCCAATTTCGCGGAAGCTCTCTTCGCGCCAAAGCCAGGCTTCGCCGGCGGCGACGAGGAAGAAATCGTCAGGCTGTCGCTCGTTCGTAATTTTGAAACTGGAATCGATTGCGATCCTCGGCCGGAAGGTCTCAGCGGCGACGCGCGCCGGTTTGGATCGCCCAAAGGTGATTCGTTCCTGCCCGCGCAAGAAGGGCAGAAGCTTCAGAAACTCGGCCGGTGCCAGGATGTTCATGCCGGCAGGCGGCGCGCCTAACGAGATCGCAAGTTGCTCGAGAAGCGCGCGATCGTCTGCGCCGTACCCAGGTTGTAAGTCCGCCGGCAGCGCATCGAGCATGCGGCGACGCCCACCAACTTCGACCTCGAGGCAGATCATGACCTGCCCGTTTTGCCAGGCGCCGGCGAAATTCGGCGGCAGGATCAAATGCAACAAGGCAGGCGTCGCCCCCGGTTCGCCGAGGGCGGTAACCTGGAGGGGTGAGCTCCTGCGAACCTTCGTGGCGTGACCTTGCACTTGCGCATCCTCCCCCGGCGTCGCGTGAGCTCCGCTCTCCAGGTTTGCCAGGCGAGCAAGACCGACGGCGAGCGAGTGCGCGCAAATTTTTCCTTCACGCTGCGATTCGCGGCAGGTGCAAATATTTTCCACGTCGCTCGCGCTGCGGATGCGGAGCCCAGCGCGATAATTTTTCCCATCGCGCACCGTGCCGCTGAGCAACGGCGGCTCGTAGTTTGCATCCGCGACCCGCCCGGCCTTGAACAGTTCGCGCGCGGCTTTCATCGCCTGCCAGCCGCCCGCGCTGGAAAGCAGTTTTTCGCTGAGCGCGACGGTGGCGGGATTCACAGCGGAGTTTGCCGTGCGCGCGGTGGCCGCGCAATTCACGCTGGTTGCCGCTGCCGCTCTTTCGTGAAATAGCGAGCGATGCAGCGCGCGCCTTCTCCACAAGATAAGACGGCGCTCGTTGCCGGCATCGCCGCGTTCGTTACCTGGGGGCTTGTGCCCGTTTATTGGAAGTTGCTGCGCTTTGTCCCGGCGCGGGAAATTCTGGCCCATCGCTTCGTCTGGACGTGTGTCTTCATGGTCCTGCTCCTGAGCTGGCAAAGGCGCTGGCCGGATGTGCTCGCCGTTCTGCGCTCGCGCCGCACGACGCTTTTTTGCGCGGCCAGCGGGCTCGCCATCGCGATCAACTGGTTTTTCTTCATTTGGGCGGTGAACGCCGGGCAGGTGCTCGAGACGAGCCTGGGATATTTCATGGCCCCCCTCGTCAACGTGCTTTTCGGCGCGATTTTTTTGCGCGAACGCCTGAGCCGCGCGCAAATCGTTTCCGTTCTGCTCGCGACCGGCGCGGTTTGTTATCTCACCTTTGGCTTTGGCCGTTTGCCCTGGGTCGCGCTCATTCTCGGTTTCTCGTTTGGGTCCTATGGCCTCTTGCGCAAAATCTCGGGCGCAGCGCCGATTCCGGGGCTTTTTCTGGAGACAATCGTCATCCTGCCCTTCGCGCTGGTTGCTTTGGCCTACCTAAAGGAGAAGGGCGCTTTGCACTTCGGCTTCGCGGTTCCGGGTCTCTCCGTCCTCCTCATCAGCACCGGGATTGTGACGGGAGTGCCGTTGCTTTGGTTTGCCCATGCGGCGCGCAAACTTCGCCTAACGACCCTTGGTTTTCTCCAATACCTTGCGCCGAGCTGCACTTTTTTCCTCGGCATCTTCGCCTTTCATGAGCCGTTTCGACCCGCGCAGATGCTCACCTTTGCCCTCATCTGGATCGCGCTCGCCATCTTTACCGCGGATGCGGTGGCGCGTTGGCGTTCGGTCAAGCCGAGGGCGTTGCAACCGGTCGAGATGTAGCATTGTAGCCGGGGGCGGTGACCCCGGCTGGTCTGGGCGCGGCCAGCTCTTCCAGAGCCGGGGTCAACGCCCCCGGCTACAACGGGCGCGCTCTTGTGTTATCCTCACCGCACGATGTGGAGCGAAGACAATTTTCAATACGCGATCGAGAACACCGAGGTGATTCTCGCGCCCCAGGGCAAGATCGCGACCTTCGGACATACCAGTTTCCGTTTTTATCTGAT
>JBBQHV010000153.1:0-5050 GCA_038324295.1 Chthoniobacterales bacterium | reverse complement strand
GCAGATGCGGGAAACGCTCAGGCCGGTATTTCCGAGTCGGGTGTATTCCATAGGTCCTATGGGTCCTATATGACCTATGACCAGCCGCCACACAAACGTGACGGGGTCCCGAACCGCGATAGCTTATCGAGCCAATGAAATGTTTTTCCCTGCTCGATCTCGCGCCCATCATCGAAGGCGGCGACGCGGCGCTTGCTTTTCGCAATTCGCTCGACCTTGCGCGCCATGCCGAGGAGTGGGGCTACCATCGCTTCTGGCTGGCGGAACATCACAACATGCCGGGCATCGCGAGCGCCGCCACCGCCGTCGCGATCGGCCATGTCGCCGGTGGGACGAAAACGATCCGGGTCGGCGCCGGTGGAGTGATGTTGCCTAACCATGCTCCGCTCGCCATCGCGGAACAGTTTGGAACCCTGGAAGCGCTTTATCCTGGTCGGATCGATCTCGGCCTCGGCCGCGCGCCGGGGAGCGATCAGCTGACCGCGCGCGCCTTGCGCCGCAATCTCGGGAGCAGCGGCGACACATTTCCGCAGGATGTGCTCGAGCTGCAATCCTACTTCGAGCCCGCGCAACCGGGTCAGGCGTTGCAGGCGGTCCCGGGGGCGGGCGCGAATGTGCCCCTTTACTTGTTAGGCTCGAGCGATTTCAGCGCCCGGCTCGCCGCCGAGCTCGGCCTGCCTTTCGCTTTCGCGTCCCACTTCGCGCCCGACTACCTGGAGGTCGCGCTCGCCCTTTACCGCCGGCATTTCGAACCGTCCGCCGCTCTCGAGAAACCACACGTGATCGTGGGCGCGGGAGTTTTCGCCGCCGAAACCGATACCGAAGCGGAGCGCCTCGCCACTTCTTCGCAGCTTCAGTTCTTGAATTTGATTCGT
This sequence comes from Chthoniobacterales bacterium, assembly GCA_038324295.1. GTDB lineage: Bacteria > Verrucomicrobiota > Verrucomicrobiia > Chthoniobacterales > UBA10450 > Palsa-1392. Next base: position 4,175 of record JBBQHV010000153.1, on the reverse strand, counting down.
GGCAATCCGGGCAAAGTTCCCCCGCCGGTCGAAAGCATGGACAGCCTTTGGAGCGCGGCGGAACGAGCCGCCGTCCTGCAGCGGACGCGCTGTTCGGCGGTCGGATCGCTCGCCACTGTGCGCAGCCGGCTCAAGAGGTTGATCGAGGAAACCCAGGCCGATGAAATCATCGCGACCGCGCAGATTTACGATCACGCCGCGCGCCTGCGCTCGTTTGAGATCGCCGCGGAAGTCTTTCGCGAACTCGTCAGGCAGGATCCCGTTACCGAGAGTAGCCCGGCGGCGGCGGCACGATAATCCGCTGGCCGGAGTTGGCGACAGAGAGGATCCAACGGCCGTCGTCGGTCGTCCCGACCAGTTCGGCGCGACTTCGTCCCACGTGCAGCCTCGGAATTTTACCCGCCCGCCGGACCTCGGCATGCGCCAGGCGCACTTTCCTGTGCGAACGAGGGTGTGATTTCCTCTGGCTGGCGACGTGCTCGGTCTTTGATTTTTTTCGAGAGCTGGTTCTGGCTGCCACCTCCCGTTTCTCTTTCGCTTCAGCCGGCGTCGGCCTGGGCGTCGGTGGCGCATCTTGCCCGGCGGCGAGACGAGCGTCGCTTTCGGTGTTCACGGCTGGCTGAGGAACTTCATCTGGCGGAACGGCGACCGGAGCTTCGGCAGCGTCGTTCGAAGCCAAAACGGGCGATTCCGTTGGCGCACGCGGCGCAACCGTTTCTGCCGCGGAAGGCTGCGGGGTCACCGCCACCAGTTCCGGCGCGGTCGTGGTCGGAGCGGCTTCGCCCGGCGCAGCGGCGCTCATTTCGCCGGGTCCTTCTGCAGGCGGCGCGAGCTCAGGCCTGGAAGGCGCACTTTTTTCAGCGGCGAGCCGAGGCTCGCTTTCAGTCTTCCCGGCTGGCTGAGGAACTTCGTCTGGCGCGATAATGACCGGCCTCTCGGCTGCCTCGTTCGAAGCCAGAACGGGCGATTCGGTTTGTGCAACCGATACAACCGTTTCTGCCGGTGAAGGCTGAGAGGTCGCTGCCACCAGTTCCGGAGACGTCGTGGACGGAGCGAGTTGCTTCGCCGGAGCGGCGATGAGTTCGTTAGGCGAGGTTTCCCTGTGATCCGAACGGATGAGCGAGACCGGAGTTGCAGCCGGGACGATGACTTTTTCCGCTGCCACAGCGGCGTGAGCATTCTTGCGGGAACGGAGGAATCGCGGCAGCGCGACCGCGGCGAGGGTTGCGCAGAGCAGAAGCAGCGCGGCAAGCGCGAGCGGTTTCCCGGACCAATTCCGCACCGTTCGCAGAGCGTTCGCGGGAGCGCGCGCGAGGAGCGGCGCACCGAGGCGTTTGCTCATGGTTTCACGCCGTTCCACGCGCGCCAGGCACGTCTGCAGATAAGCCTGCAAGACCACCGGATCCTGCGGACGCTCGGCCGGATTTACCCGCAACATCCGGCCGAGGAGATGGCGCACGATCTTTGGCACGCCCCGCAATTTTTCCACCCCCACCCGCACGCCTTTCGCGCCCGGCACCGCCGGCGGAGCACCGGTGAGGAGAAACCACATCGTGCAGCCGAGCGAGAAAATCGCCGACGCAAAATCGACTTCGCCACCATACAGTTGCTCGGGACTGGCGAAACGCGCAGCTGCATCCGCCCGGTCATTACTGCCTTCGGCAGCGACCACATCAGGCGCGAGCCAGCGCAAGACCTTGATCGCCGGCCAGTCGCCCTCCGCGGTCTGGCCCGGGACGAAGATGATATTGGCCGGATTAATCGCAGAATGCTGAATCCGATGAAAACTGGCCGCGCCCAGCGCGCCGACTACCTGCAGCGCGATGCGCAGGACGGCGCCAACCGGGAGCGACCCGCGCGCTGCCACCCAGGCCTCCGCCGTAGGCCCCTCGAAATAATCGCTCACGAAAACCAGCTGCTCGTGCTCGATTCCGAAATCGTGGAGCGTCGGGATATTGATATGATTGATCTGCTTCGCGGCCGTGGCCGCGCTCGTCATCCGCTCCGAAGCCGCGGGATTAGGGGGCGCCCAGGGCGCGAGTTCGATCGCCACTTCACGCCCGGAGTCGATCTGGTGACCGCGATAGGTGATTCCGTTAGGCGCGCGATGCAGCTCGACCGGGAGGCCGTTCCGGCCGAGCGAAAGCCGATAGCGATTGAGAAAGACGTGGTTTTCCATGGGTGGGACGACTTCGGAGCCGGCGGAACGCAGAGGAAGTCGTTCTTTTTAGACTTCGTTTTTGGGAATTCATTCACATGTTTCGTTGTAGCCGGGGGCGTTGACCCCGGCCGCCCAGAACTTAGGCGAACGCCAGACCGGCCACGGTCACCGCCCCCGGCTACAACAGCTACTCGATCGGGTGAACGGTGTAGCTGCCGGCCTGCTTATCGCGTTCCAGCTTGAGCAACCCGCGCTCTTGCGCTTCGAGGAGGAGATCGTTGAAGGCTTTGAAGCCGTGTGCGCGCTCGTTGAACCCGGGCCATTGCCGCTTCATCGCCTGCTTAATGAGCGAGCCGTGGATCTGATAATCTTCCCCCCGCTCCGCGCGCAAGGCGTCGAGCGTCTTGGCGAGGAGATCGAGCGCTTCGCCGACGGAGGGCGCCTGCGGCTGTTGTTTGCGCGGCGCCTTTTCCTTCGGGGTAGTGGCGCCGTTAGGCTTGGTCGCGCTCCGAGTCCGCTCGCGCCGCGCCGTCTCCACCCGCACGAGATCGTCGTAGTAAATAAACTCGTCGCAGTTGCTGATGAACAAATCGGAGGTCGATTGCTTCACCCCGACGCCGATGACCGTCTTGTTGTTCTCGCGCAACTTGCTCACGAGCGGCGAAAAATCCGATTCGCCGCTGATGATGACGAAGCTGTCGACGTGGCTCTTGGTGTAACAAAGATCGAGCGCGTCGACGACCATCCGGATGTCGGCGGAATTTTTCCCCGATTGCCTGACGTGCGGGATTTCGATCAACTCGAAAGCCGCCTCGTGCAGGCTGCGTTTGAAACTCTTGTAACGCTCGAAATCGCAATAGGCCTTCTTCACCACGATGTGGCCCTTGAGAAGGAGTCGCTCGAGGACTTTGCGCACCTCGAAGGGAGGAAAGTTCGCGTCATGCGCGCCGAGAGCAATGTTTTCGAGATCGAGAAAGACCGCCATCGTGGCGTCGGTGTCTGGCGTGCTCATCACGAATTATTGTTCCTCCACAAAATCTGACATCCGCATCACGCGATCGGGGAATTTGCGACCCAGCTCCCGATCTTCGCTCACGCAGGGAACCCCGGACTGCTGCGCAAGGGAGATATACTGCGCGTCATAGCCTGAGATGCGATTTTCCGCCGCGATCTGCAAGGCCAACGGCGTGTCGACCGCCCTTTCCTCCTGCCGAAATAGTTCGAGCGCCTGCTCCCAGAGGGTCTGAGCCGTTCGCAGGTTGAATCCGCGATGATGCACCTGGAGCGCGAGCACGTTCAGGAATTCGGAACGCCAGAGCGCTGGCAAAAGCCAATGCGAATCCTTCCCCCGAACCCGTCGGGCCAGGCTGGTTTTCTGGCCTTCGATGAGCAGATAAGCGATCACCTTAACGTCGACGACTATCATGCGCGGCCACTCCGGACAGCCCGCTTCAACCAGCTATCAGTGAGTAGCCGCCGGGTCTTGATCGGTTGTGGAAGGTCCGTTTTGCGTCCGGGCGTTTCGTCCAACGCCTTTTCCAAAAGTAGCAGCGTTTCCTGATTCATACTCCGCCGGTTTTGCTCTGCTCTTTGCTTGAGCCGGCGATGCAAGTCAGCCGGGACGTTCTTGATCAGGACAGCGGGCATATCGGAACGCTAACATTCCGCTAGCGATCTGCTAACGAAATTCTAGCTCAAGCGAGCGCAGCCCGGAAGCCATCTCCGTCAATTCATCCCCCAGATCATCGCCACGGAAGTCGTCAGGCTGCCGCCCATATTGAAGGTGAGGAATTTTTTCGCGCCTTCGATTTGGTGCGCGTTGGCTTTCCCCGTGAGCTGCTCGTAGGCGTCCACGACCTGGCGCACGCCGGTCGCTCCAACCGGATGGCCGTCGCCGATCAAGCCGCCGCCGGCGTTGACCGGAATCTCGAAGTCAATCTTCCCACTGACATGCTCGCCGCGAACCTGGGGGAGCGCGGTCGCGCCGGTCTTGGCCAACTCCGCGCCTTTGCCC
>JBBQHV010000152.1:0-5059 GCA_038324295.1 Chthoniobacterales bacterium | reverse complement strand
AGATCTGATTCGGGCGCTCGTTCTGCGCGCGGGCGGCGCGCAGACTGCACGCCGCGACGGGCTGACAGCCCGTCCTCCCCGGATAAACTTAGGGCGATGGCTCTTCCTTTTGCAACGTCGTTAGGCGAAATCGAGTGGATTCCGCGGCCGCGCCTGACGCCGTTGCGGCGGCTCGGGATCGAGACGGTCGAAGACCTGCTCCGGCATTATCCGCGACGGCATGAAGACCGAAGCGAGTTTGCTGGCTTTCCGCGTGAGGAAAGCGAGCAGCCGGTTTGCCTCTGCGGCGAGGTCACAAAAACGCGGATTCTCCGTTTTGGTCGTCGGAAGATTTTCGAAGTCACCCTCGAAGAGAGCGACGCGCACGCTCTCAGCCAGCCACTCGTGCTCCGCTGGTTCAACGTGCACTACGTGCAAAAAATGATCGTGACCGGGCAGCGGCTCGTCGTTTTCGGGAAGCCGCGCCGGCGCGGGAAGCGGCTCTGCTTGGAGCATCCCGAGTTCGAGATCATCGAGAGCGACGAGGAGATCTTGATTCATTTCCGCCGGATCACGCCGATTTATCCGGCAACGGAGGGATTATCGCAGCGGGTTTTGCGCGGGTTGATCCACCGCCTCCTGGACGAGATAGATGGCACCGACGCAAAAAAGACGCTGCGCGAAATTCATTTTCCGCAAAGCTGGGAGTCGTTAGGCGAGGCGCGCGAGACTCTCGTCCTCGAGGAATTCCTGAACATGCAGATGGTGATCGCGTCGCGCCGGGCCCGCTCGCGGGCGCGGAGTGGTGGAGCGCATTGTGGGGCGGGGGAGTTGCTCGAGCGTTTCCTGCGCTCGCTTGCCTTCGACCTGACGAGCGCGCAAGTCCGCGTCATTGAGGAAGTGCGCACGGATCTGCGCTCGACCTTCCCAATGAACCGGCTCCTGCAGGGCGATGTCGGCTCCGGCAAAACGGTGGTCGCGATCGCCGCCATGCTCCTCGCGATCGAGTCCGGTTATCAGGCCGCCCTGATGGCGCCGACGCAGATCCTGGCCGAGCAGCATTATGCCGTCCTGCAGCGCTGGCTGGAGCCGTTAGGCGTAGCCGTCTCGCTCCGCACAGCCGCGCGGAAGGACGATCCGCTCCCGCTTTTCGCCGCCGCGAACGCGTCCCCTCCGGGGAGGACGGGGTGTCACCCCGTCGTGCCGGAGAGTCTCTCCGGCACTGCGCATGCCGCGCAAATCCGTTATGCAAAACGCCACCTGCCACATTTCGAACGCCCCTGGGCAAAGTACGCAGTGACGTTCTCGACGCGAAAGAAGCAGCCGCTCACCGAAAAGGCGCGCGATATTGTTCTGGAGTCATTGCTCCATTGGAACGGGCGCCGCTACGAATTGTATGCCGCCTGCGTGATGCCGGATCACGTTCACATTCTGTTCGAGCCGGCGATCAAAGAATCCGCCGAAAAAGGCGCGGTTTTCTTTTCGTTAGGCGAGATTTTTCGGAGTATCAAGGCGCACACCGCTCGCGCGATCAACAAAGCCGCCGGGACTAGCGGAACAGTCTGGGAGGAAGAATGGTTCGATCGGCTGATCCGCTCGGAGCGCGATCTGCAGGAGAAATTCCATTACATCACTCGGAATCCGTTCGACGCTGGTCTGGATGAGGACGGCCAATATCCGTGGGTCTGGTTTCCGGGAATTCAAGAAACCACATCTGCGCGCGGGCGGCGCGCAGACTGCACGCCGCGACGGGGTGACACCCCGTCCTCCCCGGAGAGGAGCTACGCGCAGATTTTTGTCGGCACGCATGCGCTACTGTTTGAGCCGGAGGGGCTCGAGAATCCGGGGCTCGTCGTGATCGATGAACAACACAAATTCGGCGTCGCGCAACGCGGGCGCCTCACGACTCAGGAGCCGGCCCCCGATGTGCTCGTCATGACCGCGACCCCGATCCCGCGCACCCTCACGATGAGCCTCTACGGCGATCTCGATGTCTCGACGATCGATGAAATGCCGGCCGATCGCGGCCGGATCGTGACCGCCGCGCGTGACGAAGCAAAGTTGCCCGATGTCCTCGCCTTCCTCCGCCGCGAGCTGGAGGCGGGCCGGCAAATCTACATCGTCTATCCCTTGATCGACGAGAGCGAGAAACTGGAGGCGAAAGCGGCCAGCGCCGAGTTTGAGAAATGGCGGGAACGTTTGCGGCCCTTTACCTGCGAGCTGCTCCATGGCCGCATCCCCGCGCCGGAAAAACAGGCGACGATGGAGCGCTTCCGCCGTGGCCTAACGAGTGTGCTGGTCAGCACCACGGTGATCGAAGTGGGCGTCGATGTGCCGAATGCGACGGTCATGTTGATCGAGAATGCGGAGCGCTTCGGCCTCGCCCAATTGCATCAATTGCGCGGCCGGATCGGGCGCGGCGAGCACAAATCGTATTGCATTTTGCTCACCTCCGATCCTTCGCCGGAGACGGTCGCGAAACTGAGCGTGCTGGAAAAAACGAGCAACGGTTTCGCGGTCGCGGAGGCGGATTGGGAGATGCGCGGTCCGGGCGATCTCCTCGGCACGGCGCAGAGCGGACTTCCAGCACTCAAGCTCGGCAACCTCCGGACGGACGCGAAACTAATGCAGCGGGCGCGGGCGGCGGCGGCCGATATTCTTCGAGAGGATCCCGCGTTGGCCAAGCCGGAAAATCAACGTTTCCGGGGTTTGGTTGTCGAAGAAGAGAACTTTTCCCATGTGAGCTGATGAAAAACTTTCTGAAATTCCTCCTTCTCGTCCTCGTCTTGAGCGCGGGCGTCTCGCTCCTCTACGATTATCAATTGCATCACGGGCGCCTCAGCCTGACGAAGCGCGCGACCCCGGAGAAATATACCCTCGCGGATCAACCAGCGGTCGATGAGAAGAACCTCGCCAGCCTCGCCTCGCTCAGCAACGAACGGCGCAAGCTGGTCGCGGGCGTCATTCCCTCGGTCGTGAGCGTGAAGACGACGAAGCGAATCCAGCGGCCCCAGGGGCTCGATCCATTCGATTTTTTCCGGGGCAATTTTCGTCAATACCGCGGTCCGCAGGACGAAGCGATGGTGCAGAATTCGCTCGGCTCGGGCGTGATCGTGACGAAGGAGGGCCACATCATTACGAACAATCACGTGGTCGATCACGTGGACGAGATCGAAGTGGTCTTAAGCGACGGCCAGGTGCGCAAGGCGCGCTTGATCGGCGCGGACGCGAAACTCGACCTCGCGGTTCTGAAAATGGATGATCCGAGCGCGAAGCCACTCAAGCTGGGCGACTCCGATGCGATGCAGGCGGGCGATTTTGTCCTCGCGGTCGGGAACCCGTTTGGCTTCGAGGAAACAGTGACCGAAGGCATCATCAGCTCGAAGGGGCGGCCGAATCGGGTCGATGGTTTCGGCGATTTTCTGCAGACGGACGCGGCCATCAATCCCGGAAACAGCGGCGGCCCGCTCATCAACCTGCGCGGCGAAGTCATCGGCATCAACACCGCGATCATTTCCCGGAGCGGCGGCTCGCAGGGAATCGGGTTCGCGATTCCGTCGAACACCGTCAAGATGGCGCTCGAGAGTCTGCTCAAGCAGGGGCGCATCATTCGCGGCTATCTCGGGATCGAGACGAACAACCCGCTGGCCCGGCCCGGGCAAGTGAATTCGCCTAACGACGGTGTGCTGGTGGTGGCGGTGATGCCGGACTCCCCGGCGGCGGAGGCGCAGATCAAGCGCGGCGACGTCATCCAAAAATTCGACGGCCACGACGTCCATAACATCATGGAATTGCAGCGCCTCGTCTCCCAGGCGGAGCTGAACAAGGAGGTGAAGGTGGAGGTGGATCGCAACGGCAAGCCGGTCGCGCTCGCCACTAAAATCAAGGAGCAACCGGCCAATTATCAGCTCGCCCGTGCGCTTCCGCCGGGTGCGCCGGGGCGGCAGCTGCCTTCGCCTAACGACGAACCGGACGAGGCCGCGCCCGCAAACAGCGCTCTCGGCTCGATCGAGGTGCGGGAACTGACTCCGGAAATCGCGCAGCGCCTCGGGGTGCCGGCGAGTGTCCGCGGAGTGGTCGTGGCGCGGGTCGATTCCGGCGGCGGGTCGTCGGAATTGCGAGCCGGCGATGTGATCGAGGCGATCAATCAGGAGCCGATCAATTCGGTCCAGGATTACGAGCAGGCGGTCGCCGCGCTCGATCCGAACCAGCCGCAAGTCCTCTCGGTTTGCCGGCAACGAAGCCGTTCCTTCGTCGTCGTCAAACCGCGCTAGGTGCCTGTCTTTCCGTTAGGCACCCTCGTTAGGCGCGCGCGCGGAGCGATTGGAAACACGCGCACAGGCATTGGTTTGCGAATATTGAATAACGACTGGACCCATCGAGTCCAAGAATCTCGAACTCGTTAAACTATGAAAAGAATCCTCTTCGCATGCACGATCGCGGTTGGCTTGCTCCTCCCGCTTGCGCCCCGCGCGCAGGCCGCCACCGAAGTCTCAGTCAACTTTTTCTACGACAACCTGGCCGGCCAGGGCAACTGGATCGAGGTCGCCGATTACGGTTACTGCTTCCAGCCTAACGTTGCCGTAAACAACAATAATTGGCGGCCTTACGCGGACGGTTATTGGGCCTACACCGACGATGGCTGGACCTGGGTTTCCTACGAAGACTTCGGTTGGGCTACCTATCACTATGGTCGTTGGGCGGATCTGGAGAGCTACGGCTGGGTCTGGGTGCCCGGCTATGAATGGGGACCGGCCTGGGTCTCCTGGCGCACAGGCGGCGATTACGTTGGCTGGGCCCCGTTGCCGCCGGCGGCCGAGCGGGTTTACGAAGGCCGCGCCCTCACCGGACACCTCGATGTCGAATTCGATATCGGCCCGCAATATTACAACTTCGTCGACGTTCGTTACATCGGCGAGCCGGTCCTGCGCGAGCGCCTGCTCCCGCCGCAGCGCAACGTCACGATTATCAATCGCACCGTCAACGTGACCAGGATTACCTACAACAACTCGACGGTTTACAATTACGGCCCGGATTACAATCGTTTGAATCAGTATTCCGCCCGGCCGATCCAACGGCT
>JBBQHV010000151.1:0-5080 GCA_038324295.1 Chthoniobacterales bacterium | reverse complement strand
GCGGTGGCGGAAAAAAATCAGGCGCACAAGCTGGGCGCGCTCCTGAAGGAGCAGCTCGCGCCGCGCGCGATGGGGAACGAGGAATTTTTCCATCACCAACTGCGCGAGCGGATCGTGCGCGAGAGCGCGCAACCGGCCGGGGAGAGGAGCCCGCAACTGCGCGAGACCTGGTGGTCGATTCGCCGGCTCCTCTGGCTCGGCGGCACCTCGCTGGCGGCTTTTGCGATCTGCACTTTCTTCGTCCTGCGGGAGAAGCCGGCCCCGGAGCAATCCCAATATCTGACGCAGATTCTGAACGCGCAGGTCGATTCGAGCGTGAGCCCGAACGCCACCGTCTCGATCTTCCAGACGAAGCAGGACAAGGTGACGGTGCTCTGGGTGGACGGACTAAAATCGTTGCCGAGCGAATACGCCGCGAAATAAACGATGCGCTTCAAACTTCTTGCCGCTCTTCTTGGATTTGCGCTGCTTCTGGGAGCAGGGCAGTCGGCGAGAGGCGGCGAGCGGGTCTGGAGCGGATTGGTTGTGGCCACGAACGCCGCCCGGCCGCATCCGCCGCCGCCCGAGATGCATCCTTTCGAAGGAACCCTAAAGCGGACCTTCGGCTACAACCAATTCGAGCTCATCGGCCAGTCGCGCAAAGCGCTCCAGAGCGGCGAAGAAAACTGGATGGCGTCGAGCAAACATTTCTCGCTCCACGTCGATGCGCGGGGCGCGACGCGCGATGGCTACCGGGTCAATCTCCAGTTGTTCCAGGATCGCCACGTGCTCGTGAAAATGGATACGACCTTGAAGAAGAGCAGCCCGCTCGTGGTGAAGGGTCCGCAGATCGGGGCCGGGCAGTTGTTACTCCTCCTCGTGGTGCAGTAGGCCCTCACGGCCGCCTGATAGGTCGTATAAGTCTTATAAGACCCCAATGGGACCTATTGCAGGGCAAGCGCCGCGACGGTAAATGGCTTATGCGTTATTCGCTGGCTATCCTTTTTCCCCTGCTTCTCCTCTCCACCGTGCGTGCCGAAGATAAATTCGATTTCGCGAGCACGCCCGGAAAATTGCCGAAGGAGGTTCGCCCCGAGCAATACGCCATCCGGATTGTTCCCAATCTCGAGAAACTGACATTTGCCGGCTTGGAAACAATCCAGCTCGACGTGCAAAAGCCCGTGACCAAACTCGTCCTGAACGCGCTCGAGATGGAAGTGACCTCCGCTTCCGTGGACAAGCAGCCGCTCCCGAAAAAGGCGATCGTTCTCGACCCGGCGGAGCAGACCCTGACGCTGACTCTACCTAACGAACTCCCGGCCGGCAAACACGAGCTCGCGCTCCATTTCCACGGCAAAATCAACGAGCAAGGACAGGGACTTTTCTACGCGCGCTACGAGGAGAAGGGGACGGAGGAGAAGAAGATCATGCTCGGGACGCAATTCGAAGCGACCGATGCGCGCCGCATGTTTCCCTGCTGGGATGAGCCCAGTTTCCGCGCGCGCTTTCAACTCACCACGGTCGTGCCGGAAAACTTCATGGCGGTTTCGAACATGCCGATCGAGGAGGAGAAAAAAGTCAGCGACGGGAAGGAAGTGCGCTTCGGCGAGACGCCCTCGATGTCGAGCTATCTCGTCGTCCTCTGCGCCGGCGACCTGGAGGCGATCGAGGGCGAGCAGGATGGGGTCAAGCTCCGCGTCATCACGACGAAAGGGAAAGCCGAGAGCGGCCGCTACGCGCTCGAGAGCGCGGCCAAAATTCTGCACTATTACAACGACTACTTCGGCGTGCCTTACCCGTTGCCGAAACTCGATCTCATTGCGATTCCCGGCGGCTTCGGCGGCGCGATGGAAAACTGGGGCGCGATCACTTACTTCGAGACTGTCCTCCTCTTCGATCCGAAGATTTCTTCAGCGAGCACGAAGCAGGATGTCTTTGCGGTCGTCGCACACGAGATGGCGCACCAATGGTTTGGCGATCTCGTCACGATGGCGTGGTGGGATAATCTCTGGCTGAACGAAGGGTTCGCTTCCTGGATGGGCTCGAAGTGCACGGATCATTTCAACCCGGAATGGAACGAATGGCTCCGTCGCACGACCTCGCGCAATCCGAGCGCGCGGGTCGGTTTTCCGAAGGATGTCGCGATGCGATCCGACGCCCGTTCCACCACCCATCCGGTGCAGCAAACGATCAAGACCGAAGCGGACGCGGGGAGCGCCTTCGACGAAATTACCTACCGCAAAGGCCAATCGATCATTCGGATGCTCGAGAGTTTTCTCGGGCCGGATGTCTTTCGTGACGGAATCCGCAAATACATCGCGACCCACAAATATTCCAACACCACGACGGCCGATCTCTGGGGCGCGCTGACCGATGTCTCGGGCAAGCCGGTGAACGAAATCGCGCCCGGCTGGACGGAGCAGCCCGGTTTCCCGATCGTCAAAGTGACGCGCGGGGAAGGGAACCTGATCGACCTCGCGCAGGAGCCGTTCACGGTCAATTACCCGAACCCGCCCGCGCTCACCTGGCAGATTCCGTTGACCTACGAAGTCGAAGGGCAGCCGGGGACGAACAGCTTCCTCCTGCGCGAGAAGAGGGCGAGTTTGCCTAACGAAGTGGCTGACGGCCAGGCGGTGAAGCTGAATGTGAACGATGCCGGTTATTACCGGACGGAGTATGACGATGCTTCCTGGCAGTCGCTCAGCGCGCAGATTCCGAACCTCTCGGAAGCGGATCGGGTCAATCTCCTGACCGACGCCTGGGCGCTGGTCGAGGCCAAGCGCAAGCCGCTCTCGCATTATCTCGCCCTGCTCGCGCCGATGACCGGGAAGGATCAGCTCGCAGTTTACGATCAGATCATCGACACCTTCACCTCCATCAACCGCCTCCTCGTCGGCGACCCGCTCCGGTCGGATTTTCAAAAATACGCGCGTGGAATTTTGCGGCCGGCTTTCGACCGGGTGGGCTGGGAAGCGAAGCCGAACGAGCCGACGCCGACGACGTTCTTGCGCGAGTCGCTCATCCGCGGACTCGGCACGCTGAACGATCCCGGCGTGGTGAAGGGCTGCCAGGAACGTTTCGAGAAATTCCTGACCGATCCCGCGGCGATCCCGCCTGATCTGCGGCCGACTGTTTTCGCGGTGGTCGGTCGTTATGCCGATGCCAGAACCTGGGAAAAACTGCACCAGCTCGGATTGAAAACGACGAGCACGGAAGAGAAGCAGAACTATTACGTCGCGCTGGCCAGCGCGATTGATTCGAAGCTCGCCGCCCGCACCATCGCGCTCGCGCTCACGGAGGAGTTGCCGGTCAGCCGGGCGACCGCCCTGCTGCCCTACGTCGCGCGCTATGGCGAACAGCCGGACGTCGTCTGGGACTTTGCCAAGGCGCACATGAAAGCGCTTCTCGCGAAGCAGGACGCGCTCGGGATCAACAGCTTCAGCGCGGGTCTTTTCAACTTCTCCTCCGACCCGAAAGAGGCGGACGTGCTGGAGGCTTACGCGAAGAAGAACCTGCCGAAATCGGCCGACAAAGCCGTCGCCAAGGCGGTGGATGAAATCCACTTTCGCGCCGACCTCAAGCAGCGGCTCGTGCCCGAGTTGAAGAACTGGATGCAGCAGCACTCGTCCTAGAACGGCCTGCGATGTTGTAGTGTCCGCTGTCCTCAGCGGATCGAGGTGCGCAACGCCTTCCGAGAAGGCTAGCCTCGACGAGGCTCGGGCCGGTTAGAGCACAGGATCTTTTTCCGGCAGCTTCACGTCTGTCGGGATCACCTGCGCTTCGGCTTCAGCTTCCGCCTGCAAGTAGCGCGCTTGTTTCCATCCGAAAGCCGCCTGGCTGAGGAGGAAAAACGCCATGATCCCGATCCAGAAAGATCGCTGCATGATGGCGAAGAGCACGAGCAAACCGCCGCCGACAAAGCCGATCGCGGTCGCCACAAAAAGGCTCCGGATTTGTCCGAGCGGAAACCAAAGGAGCGCGCGCAAAATCTGCCCGCCGTCGAGCGGATAAATCGGGAGGAGGTTGAAGATGAGGAGTGCGAGATTGATCCGCCCCAGCCAGAGGAGAACGAGGTAGGCGTCCGGGTTGGTGTTCACCCAGCCGGCCCGCGCGGCGGTGTGTTGCCAGAAGGCAAGGATCGGAAAGAGAAGGACGTTGACGAGCGGGCCGGCCGCGATGCTCCAGAGCATGGCGCCGGCGCGGGGCGGCGGACTAACGAATGCGATTCCGCCTAACGGCCAGAGGACGATCCGTTCGGCTCGGCCGCCGACCTGACGGCAGGCGAGGGCGTGGCCGAATTCGTGCATCGTGACGAGGACGAAGAGACCGACGTAAAGAAGAGCCGCCCACACCGGCGAGGAAAAAATCGAGCGCCACACCTGCACCTCATAGACCGCGACGAGGAACCAGGACCAATGGAGAAAGACCTCGACGCCCGCGAGTCGAAAAAGGCGAATGGAACCGCGTTGCGTCGGCATGAGCAATCATAGCGCGGGGCGCAGGCGAGCGCATCCGTGCGATCGCGCCGCTTCTGGTCCGGGGAGGACGGGGTGTTGCCCCGTCGTGGCGGCGGAGTCTCCGCCGTCACTTCGCGGAGCGACCTTCCGCTCATTCGTTAGGCTAGCTGTTCATCAAGTTCGCGAAGGGAGACTCCCTTCGCCACCGGGGTAACACCCCGGGCTCCCCAGAATTACCTGTTCCCCGGTCCGTCTGGTCTCGCGACGCCGCTGCTCGCCAGCCGATTAATCGTGGCTGCGGCGTAGGCGGCGCCGAAACCGTTGTCGATATTCACGACCGTAACGCCGCTCCCGCAGCTGTTCAGCATCCCGAGGAGCGCGGCGAGCCCGCCGAAGCTCGCGCCGTATCCAGTGCTCGTCGGCACCGCGATGACCGGTTTGTCGACCAGCCCGGCCACGACGCTCGGGAGCGCGCCTTCCATTCCGGCGACCACGATCAGCGCGGCGCATTCGCGCAGCCGATCGGTCTCGACAAGCAGGCGATGCAGCCCGGCCACGCCGGTGTCGTAAACGCGCTCGACCCGATTTCCGAAAATCTCCAGCGTGACCGCCGCCTCCTCCGCCACCGGCAGATCGGAAGTGCC
>JBBQHV010000150.1:0-5089 GCA_038324295.1 Chthoniobacterales bacterium | reverse complement strand
CGCTTCCGTCAGGCGTGCGGCCGCTTTCCCGGTCGGCGCGGCGAGGGCGATCCGCAATCTATCGCCACCCGGCTGCTCGAGAAGAAGAGTGAGGATCGCGATTACGGTGCGTGTTTTGCCTGTGCCCGGTCCGCCGGTGATGACGGTGAAGTTGTTCGTCACCGCTTTGCTCGCGGCGACTTTTTGCAGATCGGTCTCCTTCCCGGACTTCGGGGGTTTGGACGCGCCCGCGTGTTGCCGAATCGCCGCCGCGAGCTGCTGCTCATATTCCCAGTAACGACGCAGATAAATGCGGTCCTGTTCGTCGAGCACCAGCGGGGTGGACTCTCCCGGAGCGCCGACTACGCTGCTCGCGCGCAACTTTTTGCGCAGCGTCCCGACCTGCGGCGCGATTTGGTTGAGCGTCACACAAACGTGGCCTTCCGCGCGCGCCCGGCTGGCGCACATCGCTGCGAGGCGCACTTCGGCGGCAGCACCTCCGGCGAGACGTTGCAGGAAATCGCCGAACTGCCGGTCGAGCGGGCTGAAATTTGCCTCGTCGGTCATGACTCGAAAATGCTGCTGAGCTTCTCGACGAACTGCCGATCGAGCCGCTGAAAGTGCACACCGTTCTCCGGTCGCGCCGGGTCGAGGCCGCGCAGAAAGACGTAGAACGCTCCGCCGAAATGTTGCTCGAAATTGTAACCCGGTTTACGCAGGCGCAGGTAGCGGTGCAAAGCGACGCTGTAGAGGCAGAGCTGGAGCGTGTAAAAATTGCGGGCCATCTCGGCCGCGATCGTCGCCGGGCGATAGGCGCTGGTCGTCGCCCCGAGCCAGTTCGACTTCCAGTCAGCGAAATAGAACCGCCCCCCGTGCTCGAAGGTCAGATCGATGAAGCCATTCATGAATCCATTGATCGGCTGAAATTGGAGTCGCCCGATTTGCAACGGCATCTTCGCAATCGAAAAAACTTCCGCCAGTTTCGCGATCGTGAGAGAGTCGATCGGGAAAGAAAACTCCAGCTCTGCGATCCGCGATTCGTTAGGCACTTCGCTCAGAGAGAATCGATCTGAGCCGACCAGAAGCGGAAGCGCCGCCAGCCGGCGTACGTTCTCGTCCACCACCTCGTCGAAGCCCTCGATGCTGTAAGCGCGCAGCCGACGCCGCGCGATTTCCGGCGCGCTGCTGAGGTCCGCGAAATCGACCTCCTCGAGGATTTCGTGCAGACAAGTGCCGGCCTGCATTCCTTTCGGGAAGGCGTGGATTCCTCTCGCGTCGGGCACTTCCTCCACGGCGGGTTCGACGAGCGGTCCTTCATCGAGCGGACCCGTATCGCGTCCACTCACGAGACGCGTAAAACTTGCGATGCCCCAACTGCGATCGATCTCGCCGGTAAACTTGCGAGCCTCGGGGAGCGCTCCGGTCCTACTCTCGGTCGACGCCCAGAGCGCCGTGGTTGCCTCCGGAACGGAAGCGACCGCAATCGCGTCACTCGCCTCGATCTCCGGCGGCAGCGCGCTGCCGCTCCCGAGGAGATGGGCGGGCGCCGATTTGTCTTTCTCCGACCCCTTCCAAGTCATGGCGCAGCGATGCTTTGCCCGCGTCAGCGCTACGTAGAATTGCCGCAGTTGCTCCGCGAGCGCTTCCGCTTCGCGCCGCTCGAGGTGCGCCTTGGCGTCTGCTAAATCGATCGTTAGGCGAGCGTCCGCTTCCGGGTCGTGAAAAGCAGCCCGTGGCTCGCGCCGGGTCCACCAAACGTAGGGGCAAAAGACAACATCGAATTCGAGTCCCTTGCTCTTGTGCACAGTGATGATGCGGACCGCTTTCTCGTCACTCTCGAGGCGGAGTTCGTGTTCCTCGCGCTCGGCAAAATGTGCTCCCTCCATTTGTTGCCCGAGCCATTTCAGGAGGCCGTTCATGCCGAGTTGTTCTTCAACGCAGGCCGCATGGAGCAGTTCGGCAAGGTGCAGGAAGTTCGTTAGGCGGCGTTCCCCGTCCGGGAAACTGAGGAGCCGCCGCCGCACGCCGTGGGCGGCGGAGAGATGGCGCAACATCTGGATGAAGCCGCGCTCGCGCCAAAGCTGGTGATGTTTCTGGAAGCGGAGCACTTCCTTTTCCCAGGCCCGATCGTCGCGCGTGAAGCGATCGAGATCGTTCCCGGTGCAGCCGAGCGCGTCGGTGCAGAGCGCGGCGCGGACGAATTTCTCGTAGCCGGGCTGCGCGACCGCGGCGAGCACATCGCGCAGCTCGCCCGCTTCATGAGTGGTGAAGACATTCGCGCTGCTGTAGAGCACGCTCGGCACGCGGCGATCGCGGAGCGCGTTCTGCATCTGCGCCGCTTGCAGGTTCGTGCTCGTGAGCACGGCGAGGTGGCGCGGCGCGAGCGGCTCGGCGCCGATCGTCGCGCCGCTCGTGAGGAGCCGCACCACTTCGGAGGCGACGCTTTCCGGGAGCTTGTCGTCGCTCTCCGCGGTCCAGAGGTGAAATGGCGGCTCCTGTTTTCCGTGGATGAGGAGCAGCTTTTCGTCGGCCTGGGGACTCGCCCTAGCGCGATCGAACTCGATCTCGTCGAGCAGGAACGGTTTCGGGCGATCGAAGATGGTGTTGACCGCTTCGACGAGCCGGCTCTCCGAGCGCCAGTTCGTCGTTAGGGTGAATTGCCGTTCCGCCTCGGCCGCCGCTTTCATGTAGGTGAAAACGTCGGCCCCGCGGAAGGCATAGATCGCCTGCTTGGGATCGCCGATCAACGCCACCGGCGCGACGCTCCCTTTGTAAATGCGGGAGAAAATCGAATACTGCACCGGATCGGTGTCCTGGAATTCGTCGATCAAGGCGGCCTGATATTTCTCCCGGATCGATTGCGCCAACTCGATGCCGCCCGGTGCGGCGAGCGCTTCGTCGAGTCGGGTGAGCAGGTCGTCGAAGGAAAGAACGTTTTGCAGGAGCTTGCGCTCGTGCAGTTGGTTGCGCGACCAGGAGAAAAATTCCACGAGCAGCGCGGTGGAGAATTCTCCCTCCAATTCGAGCAACCGCTCGGAGCCTTCGAAGACCTTCGATTGCGGCTGGGTGTGACCGGCGCGGACTCGCTTCGCGATCATCCGCGCGGCGAAAGATTCGAGGCACTCGAGCTGCTCGACCGTTCCCCCTTCGGCGCTCAGGCAATGCCCGAGGTCGTCGAGGAGCGGCAACATCTTCTCTGGTTTCCCGTGGCTGTAGAGCGCCCACGATCCGTCGGCGAAAAAGGCGCGCAATTTCTTCTCGTCCTTCGCCCAGCTTCGCCGCAGTTTCGCGAGAGTGGCGCTGATCTCGAGCGCGATTTCGCCTAACGGACGTGCTCCTTCGGGGAGGATGCGCAGAGTGGGATTGCGCGTCAGTTCTTCGAGGTGCTTCGAGAGCTTCTCCGGAGTGATTTTGTTCTTCAGCGCGAGAAGAGTCGTGAATCGTTCGCCCTCGTAGAAATGCAGACGCCAGAAGTCGTAAACGATCTCGCGGAGCAGCTCCGATTGGTTCGTCACCAGTTCCGCGTCGAAGAGCGTGCCGCTTTCGAAAGCGCGCTCCGCCAGCACCCGCTGACAGAAGCCGTGGATCGTGAAAATCGGCGCCTCATCGAAATTCACGAGCGCGGCTTCGAGGCGCGATGCGGCCACGGGACGATCGCTGTGCTGTGTAAGAAGACCGGCGAGAATTTCGTCGTCCGATCGGCCGGAGCGAAACGCGCCGATCGCATTTCGCAACAGGTCCCGGATGCGGCCGCGCAATTCCGCCGTCGCCAGTTCGGTAAACGTCGTGACCAGAATGCGATCGATCGTCAGCTCAGGCCGCTCGAGCAAGAGGCGCAGGACCAGGCCGGAGATCGTGAACGTTTTCCCGGTGCCCGCGCTGGCTTCGATCAGCATCGTGCCCGGGCCGATTGCGGTCCGCAGAAGATCGAATGGCTTCCGGCTTTTCATGGGCTGATCCCTTTCCAGAGCGGCACGAAAACAGCCAGAGCGAGCTGCTGGAATTCGTCATCGAGCGGCTCGGCGATATTGCGAAAAACGAGACGAAAGTGGGGATCGTCCGCTTCCGGTCTTTCCCCGCGATCCGGCTCCCAGGGCTCGGGAGATTTTCTCCATTTCGCCTGCGCCCGTTCGAGGGGCGATTGCCTTCCTTTTGGCTTCAGCATTTGCTCAACGAAAGCGAGCGAACTGCGCGGGAAAAACCGCAACGGCTCGGACAAACCGCGCCAATAAAGCTCGAGCAAAGCACGCAGATGTTCTTCCGCCTTTTCCCGCGCGACGGGCACGAAGAAATCGAGTGACGGGCCCCCGTCTTTGTCGGTCGTGATTAGAACGGACTCGGTCTCGCTCTCGCAATTCGCGACCAAGTGATTAATCCAGGCGGTCAGAAGGTCCTTCGGTTTCCGCGTCGTTAGGCGGTAATGCACGAGACGACCGCTGTGCAGCTGGTCGAGCCGCGCGCTGAGCGTGAATTCATCCAGGATGAGGTGCGCGTCCCGCGGTTCATCGGGACTTTCGCCGAGATGTTGCCTGACGAGCGTGGCGAACTCCTCCGCCGCCGCGCACATATCGCGGAGGCGCGCATCGCCCGCGTGACCCGGCGGCAGCTCGCCGCTCGCGCGCAGGACCGGCATGAGCGGATCGAGCGACTCCCCGTGGAGGGCGCGGGCGAGCAAATCCTGCTGCAGTTTGTATTTCGCGAGTGAATCGATCTCGAACGGCTCCGATTCCTCGAGCAAACCTTTCATCCGCGGGATGCGCAGCCCGAGACGTTGTTCGACGAGAAATTTGGCCGGATTCCCGAAGAAGCGAATGAGCTGGGCGGCATCGAGATGGCGCCATTCCAGTTCCGGCTCGCTGATCGGTTCGGTGATGAAGGGCGGCGGTTTCTGGCGCTCGACGGTCGCGACTTCACTCGCGGCGAAGTTTTCCTCCGAGTAACTGAAGAGGCCGCTATCCGGACGAAAATAATCGGGGCTAAACGGCTGCAACCGATGGTGGGTGACGAGCGGCGCCGTTTCCGGAATCGCGAAACTCCCCTGCGCGTAGTCGAGCAACTCGCTCACGAGCACGCTCGGCGGGATGGGGCGGTTGTCGCGGATCGATTGGCC
>JBBQHV010000149.1:0-5099 GCA_038324295.1 Chthoniobacterales bacterium | reverse complement strand
AGCAGCCCACGAGAGAGAAGCTGAAGTACGAAAGCGCGGTGAGGGAGGGATTCGAACCCTCGGTACCCTTTTGGGGTACGGCGCTTTAGCAAAGCGCTGCTTTCGACCACTCAGCCACCTCACCCACTGCGCCGTCGAAGTTGCGAGAATATCGAGATCGTTCCATGCTCGTCAACCGGTTGGATCGCTCCCATGCGCCTCGTTCTTTTTCCTTCCTTTCGAGGCCTGATGCTCTCGGGCGCAACAGTTTTGTTCGTCGCAGTGGCTGGTTGCGCCCCGCCGCCTCCAGCCGCCAAAAAACCGGCCGCGTCGTCGCCCAAAGCAGTCGTGATTGGCGAGGTCGCAATCGTGGACGAAGAGAAGCGTTTCGTGTTGATCGATCTCGAGAATAATCTTTACGTCCCGGCGCCCGGCGCGGCTCTTCGCACGCGTAATCCGCACGGCGAGACCGCGCATTTGAAAGCCTCACCGGAACAAAAGCGGCCGTTCGTGGCGGCCGATATCATCGACGGCAACCCGGCGGTAGGCGATCAAGTAGTGCGATGACGAGCGAAGAAGACGCACTGGCAGCGGTCCTGGCGAAAGTGGCGCCGCTTCCAAGCTGCCGTCGGCCGCTCATCGAGTCGTTAGGCTGCTTCGCCCGCGCGGAGGTGTGGGCGCAACGGCCGCTGCCCGCCTTCGACAATTCGGCGATGGATGGCTACGCCGTGCAGGCCGCTTCCTGCCAGTCGGGCGCGCGCCTGCGGGTGATCGCCGAACAACCGGCCGGAGCGGACCGCGGTCTCACGCTCGGCCCGGGCGAAGCGATTCGCATTTTTACCGGCGCCCCGCTCCCGGCCGGCGCCGACGCGGTCATCATGCAGGAGGACGTGACCCGGACCGAGGCAACGATCGTGGCGCAATGCAGCGCGGAGCCGGGAGAATTTATTCGCCGTCAGGGATGCGATCTTGCGGCCGGACAAAAAATTCTCAGCCGCGGCCAGCCGATCGCCGCGCAAACTCTCGGCCTGCTCGCTTCCCAGGGGCTCGCGGAGGTGGAGGTGGGCTCGGCTCCGCAGGTGGCGATCGTCGCGACCGGCGACGAACTCGCGCGCGCGGGGGAAACGCCGCAAGCCGGCCAGATTTTCGAGAGTAATTCGATCATGCTCCACGCGCTCGCGCTCGGAGCGGGCGCGGAGGTAGCCTCCGTGGAGCACGCGCCCGACGAGCTCGAAGAGCTGACCGGAATTCTGGGGCGGGCCTTGGAAAATGACGTCGTCCTCCTGAGCGGCGGTGTTTCGGTCGGCGACCATGATCTGGTCAAGCCGGCCCTGCGCGCCCTCGGGGCGGAGATCGATCTTTGGAGAGTGGCGGTGAAACCGGGGAAGCCGTTTCTCTTCGGCCGCACCGGCAATTCCCACATCTTCGGCCTCCCGGGCAATCCGGTCTCGGCTTTCGTCACGTTTTTGAAATTCGTTAGGCCAGCACTTCGTCAAATGGCGGGTGCGGCGCCGGAGCATCTCGGCCTGCGCGCCGTCCCGGCTCGCCTCGCCGACGCGCTGAACAACCCGGGCGATCGGCCGCATTATTTCCGTGGCGTTCTTTGCGGCGATTTGTTCACGCTCAGCGGGCGCCAGGAATCGCACGCCCTCTTTGGTCTGAGCCGCGCCAATGCATTGCTGCGCCTCCCGCCGGGCGCCCAGCTCGAGGAGGGCGCGGTCGTTTCTGTGGAGATGTGGGACTAAGCCGTTGTAGCCGGGGGCGTTGACCCCGGCCGGCCGATCCCAAAGGTGGCAACGTCTCAGACCCGCCGGGGTCCACGCCCCCGGCTACAACACGGAGCTTGTCGTTAGGCGGTCCGATCAACCCTCCCATTTTTCCTGGCTCTTCAAGGAAGAGGGATTTGCGTATTCCTCGATCATCTCGCTCCCGGAGAAGACCCGTACCCAAATCCCGCTCATCTCATCCTTCGCCTTCTTTTTCGCGCCGTTGCTGTAATACCAGTCCGCCTTTAGCCGCGCTTTCTTCAGCATCACCGGCTCCGTCTCGAAGCTGGTCTTGCCATTGTTCTGCAAATTGCCGAGCGCCTTGCTCCCGCTCGTCCGCTGGTCTTTCGCTTCCCCGGATTTCGAGCCAAAGCGCTCGTGCTTCGAAAACTCGACATATTCGACCCGCAGATCGGGAATTTCCTTAAACGAATGGTTCGTGATCGTGACGACGTAGCCCCATTCTTCCTCGGCCGTCTCCGTGCTCTGGGAAGCGCTCCGTTTCACCTCGAGCCGTTTCAGTTCCGTTTTCACCTCGACCCGATAGGTCGGCATGGCGGTGCGGGCGGAAAGGGCGAGGCTGAAAAGGAGCAGGTCACTGAGGGAAAAAATCTTCATCCGCAACCTATAGGAAAAATAAAGATCCGGTCAACGCATTTGCCTCGTTAGGCAATTTCTCCGCCGCAAATCGCGCCCGATCGATCCGCGTGATCGCGCTGGCGTTTTCGTTTCTATTGTCGGAGACGTAACCACGATGGGACTCACCGAATACAAGCGGAAACGCAATTTCTCGGTCACGGCCGAGCCAAGCGGCGCGAAAAAGAAGCCGCGGCCCAAACGGGTCAAGGGCGCCTCACGCTTCGTTATTCAAAAACATGACGCCAGCCGGCTGCATTACGATTTCCGGTTGGAAATGGACGGCGTGCTCAAATCGTGGGCCGTCCCGAAAGGCCTGCCCTGGAAGCGCGGTGAGAAGCATCTCGCGGTCGAGGTGGAGGATCACCCGATCGATTACGAAGATTTCGAAGGCGTTATCCCGCAGGGCAACTACGGCGGCGGGACCGTCATGGTCTGGGATCGCGGCGATTATTTTGTCCATGGGGAGAAGCCGCTCGAGGCGCTCAAGGAAGGCCGGCTCCACATGGTGCTCGAGGGCGAGAAAGCGAAGGGCGATTGGGCTTTGATCCGCACCCGGAGCGATGGCGGCAAGAATCAGTGGCTCCTTTTGAAGAGCGACGCCGACGTGAAACCGATCTCGAAAAAGCGCGACGACGAATCGGCCAAGACCGGCCGCACAATGAAACAGATCGCGAAAGATCGCGACGCGGAATGGGAATCGAGTCGCCCGGCGGACGAGAGCGAAACGGGATCGCTCCGCGCGCGCGTCCGCAAAGCGGTGGCGCGGAAGAAGCGCGCGCCTAAAAAAAAAGTAGCAGACGCGGCGCTTGACGCGCTCCCCTCGGGGAAAGCGCGTTTCATCGAGCCGATGAAGCCGAAGTTGCTCGAGAAACCGCCGACGCATGGGGACTGGATCTACGAGCTGAAATTCGACGGCTTCCGCATTCTCGCGATCAAGACCGGCGCGAAAGTGAAACTGATCTCGCGCAATGAAAACGATCTCACGAAGCGCTTCGACGAGGTCGCGACCGCGCTCGCGGAGTTGCCCTGCAAGGAATGCGTGATCGACGGCGAAGTGGTCGCGCTCGATGACGAAGGGCGCTCCTCTTTCCAGCTCCTCCAGGCGCGTGAGATGGAAGGGCGCGCGACGCCGCTTTACGATTACGTCTTCGATCTTGTTCAGCTCGACGGGAAGGACCTGACCGGTCTTCCCCTAACGAGTCGCAAGGAAGTGCTGCGCCAGCTCTGCGCCGGGATCGGCGACCCGATCCGCTACTCCGGCGAGCTCGGCCGGGACGCGGACGCCCTTCTCCCCGAGGTGCGGCGGCGCGGCCTCGAAGGGATCGTCGGGAAACGGGCGGAGTCGGTTTACGAGCCGGGGCGGCGGAGCGGCGCCTGGATCAAACTGAAAGTTTTGAACGAACAGGAATTCGTGATCGGCGGCTACACCCCGCCGGGCGGTGCGCGGAAACATTTCGGGGCGCTCCTCGTTGGTTATTATGAAAAGAAGAAGCTGCTCTTTGCCGGCAAAGTCGGGACTGGTTTCAGCAGCGAATTGCTCGCGACCTTGCACAAGAAGTTTCGCGCGGAAGAGAGGGAGGATTGTCCCTTCGCCGACCTGCCTTCGAAACAGGGCGGTCAATGGGTCCAGGGCATCACGCCCGCGATCATGCGCAAGTGCACCTGGGTGAATCCGGTCTTCGTCGCGCAGATTAAATTCGCGGAATGGACGCGCGAGAAGAAGCTGCGCCAGCCGGTCTTCCTCGGTTTGCGCGAGGACAAAGCGGCGCGCGAGGTTGGGCGAGAGCCGTAGTTGTAGCCGGGGGCGCTGACCCCGGCCGGGCGAAGTCGCTAAGTCCTCGACCAGCCGGGGTCAACGCCCCCGGCTACAACCGAGCCGCTGATGCATCGCCCGCAAGGCAACGGGGGATGCGGATGCCAGCAGAGCGGCCAGCAAAATCCGGCGCACTTCTTTGCGCGGCACTTTAATCTTATTCGCCAGGGCGTCGCTTCCGGCCTCGCGCAGGAGGGCGATGGTGCGCGCCCCGATCAGGGCCGGCAAGGCGGTGGCAAAACGCAGACGCCAGTTCGTTAGGGCGGAACAGTAGTCGATTCCCGCGCCGATTCGCTCCTCAGCCTTCTCCAGCCAGCGAACGAAGACATCAGCCTGCGGCTCATCCGCCGGTAAATAGTTCCGCCCCGCCCGCAAATCCGCGCCGCGATCGCGCAGGACGTTGATCAACTGCAAACCCTGGCCGTAGGCGATCCCGAGTTTTGTCATTTCCTCCGGCGAACGATCGGCAAACGGCGGGCAATGGCGGAAGCCGAGCCGGGTCCAAAAATCACCCACGCAACCGGCTACGAGATAAGTGTATTCGTCGAGTTCCGCAGCGCTCTGCAGCGCGGAGATCTGATCGGGATCGCCAAACCGCCTAACGTCCAGCTCCTGGCCCCTAACGATGGTGCCGAGCACTGCCCGGATGTCGGCGCGATCGGACGGCGCTGTCGCAGCCAGTTGGTCGATGCACGCCTCAAGGTTTTCGATCAACCGGCGCTCGGCCCGGTCGGCTTGTTGCGCGGCAAATTCCCGCAACGGTTCCGCGATGCCGCTGTATTCGGCATCGCCGGCAATCACCCGCGCCAGTTTTTCCAGCGTCGTCAGGCGAAGCGCTGCCGGAATTTCCGCGGTATCCGCCACCGTGTCGGTCGCGCGCGCGAGCAGATAGGCGAGGCCGA
>JBBQHV010000148.1:0-5107 GCA_038324295.1 Chthoniobacterales bacterium | reverse complement strand
CGGCTTGGCCAGCGGCTGGTTAGGCGAGGCTCAATTGGCGCTTGCGCATCCGGGGAGGACGGGGTGTCACCCCGTCGATGTCGGCAGTCTGCCGGCATCCGCGCGGAGGAGTGAAAGGAAGTTGGTAGAGCCGCGTGATGCGGAGAGACCGCGACGCGCCATCTCCGCACGGAGTGAGCGGCTTTCGCCACCATTTCTCTGCGCGTGGGTTGGAGGTAACATCTCCAACCGACGGGCTGACAGCCCGTCCTCCCCGGAGTCCAGAAGCATTTCGGGTACGGCGGAAAATCACTGAGACGAAAACGCTCGGCTGCGTCCGTCCCCTCCGGCTTAATAAGGTACCCGCTCCGGATTGGCCAGCCATTCCCGGAAAAGCCCTAACGAATCCTCGCGCGCCACCTGCTCCATGGGGAGGGAGCGATGCGCGATCTCGAGGGGGAGTTGCTCATAGATAAAGTTGTCGTCGAACCCGATCTCGGCCGCATCGTGCCGGGTGCAGGCGTAGTAAACCTTCTCGAGCCGGGCCCAGTAAATCGCGGCCAGACACATCGGGCAGGGCTCGCAACTGGTGTAAAGCTGGCAGCCGCGCAGCTCGAACCGGCCTAACGACCGGCAGGCGTCGCGGATCGCCATGACCTCCGCGTGGGCGGTCGGATCGAGCGATTGCGTGACCTGATTGTGGCCGCGCCCGACGATCTGCCCTGCGCAGACGATGACCGCGCCAAACGGGCCGCCCCCGTCTTTCAGCATGCCTTCCCGGCCTAACGAAACCGCTTCGCTCATCCAGGCAGCGGCCGCTCCTTGATTACGCTCGGAATTCACGAAGAGCGTTGTAGCGTGCGCTGTCTCAGCGCACCAGTCCGTAACGCTCGGAGAAAAAGTCCGCTGAGACAGCGGACGCTACAACGCGTCAAAAGCATCGACGATCAAAGTTGCGCGAGCGCCTGATCCAGGACCGCGAGGATGAAATCGGCGTCCTGCCGGTGAATGCACATGGGGGGCGAGAAGCGAATGGTCTGGCCGTAGAGGCCGCCTTTGCCTAACAATAAGCCGAGATCGCGGCAGGTCTCGAGGAGCTGCGCGCATTCCGCCTTGGCCGGCTCTTTCGTGGCGCGGTCTTTCACGAGCTCGATCCCGAGCATCAGGCCTTTGCCGCGCACGTCGCCGATGATGTTGTGTTTCTCTTTCAACTGTTCCAGGCCGGCGGAAAGATGCCGGCCCATGGCGAGCGAATTGGCCTGCAATTTTTCCCGGTCGATCACCTCCAGAACCGCCTTGCCCTGGGCGGAGACGACCGGGTTGCCGCCGAAGGTGTTGAAGTGAATCCGTTGCTGCAGCGCCGTTGCGATCTGCGGCGTGGTCACGACCGCGCCTAACGGCGCCCCGTTCCCGATCCCTTTCGCCATCGTCACGATGTCGGGGATGACGCCCTGGGTTTCAAAACCCCAGTAATGCGTGCCGGTGCGCCCGAAACCGGCCTGCACTTCGTCGGCGATGCAGAGGCCGCCCGCCGCGCGCACATGTTCGTAGGCGTGCTTGAGATAGCCATCGGGGAAAACAACGCAGCCGCCAACTCCCTGGATCGATTCCGCGATGAAGGCGGCGACCTGGCCGGAGGTGGCGAATTCGATCAGATTCTTCACGTCGGCCGCATACTTCTGGCCGGCCTCGGGATCGTCGTGGCCCCAGTAGCCGCGATACGGATCGGGCGCGATCGCGTGATGCACGCCGAAGCTGTGCGGGACGTTAAATTTCCAGGTCCCGTGCGCGGTCAGTCCCATGCCGGAGGCGTTGCCGCCGTGGTAGGCGTTGCGGAGCGCGATCGCGTCGTAATTCCCGGTGTAGGCGCGGGCCATGAGAAGGGCGAGGTCGTTCGCCTCCGAGCCGGAATTGACGAAATAGCAGACCTTGAGGTCGCCCGGCATTTTCGCGGCCAGCGCCTCGGCGTACTGAGCGACGTTTGGGTGCAGGTAAATGGTGGTGGAATGCTGAAGCAGCTCGTTCTGCTGGTGCGCCGCGGCGACCACGTCCGGATGACAATGCCCGACGCTGATCGTGACGATCCCGCCCAGGGCATCGAGGTAGCGCCGCCCGGTTTCGTCCCAGACGTATTGCATTTTCCCCTCCACCAGAGTGAGCGGCTTTTTGTAGTAGAGGAAAATTCCCGGGTTCAGGAATTTTTTGCGCAGGCCCAGAATCTCGTCGGGCGACGGTCCGGTGTAGGGCTGCGGTTGGTGGTCGAAGGGTGGCAGTTCGGGTGCTTGCATATGGGTTTTATTTGCCACGGATCGACACGGATGAAACACGGATGGAGAAATCCGTGAAAATCCGTATTTATCCGTGGCCTAACGATCTGGGGCGAATTTGCGGAGCGCGAGATAAAGGCCAAAGGCGAGCCCAAACCCGACGAACCAGGCGTAATGATAAAGGGAAAGGAAGAGCGGCGCGACGGAAGTTTCCGGGATCACTTTGATGGTGGCGAGAAACCCGGGGATATTGGGCAGAACGCTGAGAACGAGAGCGGCGATCGCGACCCCGCTGAAGCCGCCGCTGTAACGATAACGGCCATCCGGCCGGTAGAGATCCTCGACCACGAGCTGGCGTTTCCGATAGACAAAGTAGTCCGCGATCATGATTCCGCCGATCGGGCCTAACAATGCGCTGTAACCGATCAGCCAGGTGAAAATGTAGCCGCTCGGATCGGCATAAAGTTTCCAGGGAAACATGAGGATGCCGATGATCCCGGTGATAATGCCGCCGGTTTTGAAGTTGATCAGGCGCGGCGCGAGATTCGAGAAATCGTTCGCGGGCGAGACGACATTGGCGGCGATGTTGGTCGAAAGGGTCGCGATCGCGAGCGTGATGAGGGCGAGAACGGAGAGGACCGGGCTGTGGAAACGCTGCATCAATTGCACCGGGTCCCAGATGGCCTTTCCGAAAACCACCACCGTGGCGCTGGTCACGGCGACGCCAATGAAGGCATAAAACGTCATGGAGAGCGGAAGGCCGAGCGCCTGCCCGGCGATCTGATCGCGTTGCGAGCGGGCGAAGCGCGAGAAGTCGGGGATGTTAAGCGAAAGCGTCGCCCAATACCCGACCATCGCGGTCAGCCCCGCGGCGAAAGCGGGCCAGAATGCGCCTAACGAGTGAAACTTCGAGGGCTGGGCAAAGATCGGCCCCCAGCCTTTGGCCGCGAGATAGGCCCAGCAAAGCAGTCCAAGCCCGGTCGCGATGAGAAATGGGGCGGCGAAAACCTCCAGCCACTTGATCGAATCCATCCCGCGGATGATGACGAAAAGATTGATCGCCCAGAAGAGGAGGAAGCAGAGAAACTCGCCGCCCGAAATGCCGATGACCGGGAGCACGGTTTTATGCGTTGGATCAAAACCGAAAATAATCGCGGCCATGGCGTAGATGGCCGCGCCGCCGATCCAGGTTTGAATTCCGAACCAACCACACGCGACGAGCGCGCGCATGAGCGCGGGAATATTCGAGCCTAACGTTCCAAAGGAGGAGCGAATCAGAACCGGAAAGGGAATTCCGTAAGCGGTTCCGGGGTGGGCATTGAGCGTCATCGGGATGAGGACGATGAGGTTGCCGAGAAAAATTGTAAGGACGGCCTGTTGCCAGTTCATCCCCTGCTCGATCAAGCTGCTCGCGAGGGTGTAAGTCGTGATGCAGATCGCCATCCCGACCCAGAGCGCCGCGATGCTCCACATCGACCAGGTGCGGCCGCTCTCTGGAACCGGGGCGAGGTCGTCGTTAATCAGTCCGCTGGCAGCGAGCGTGGAAGAGCCGGAAGCGGGCGGTCGAGTCATGCGGGCGGGCATCCTGCCAGCGCGTTCCTCGGCGCGTCGAGCGATTTCCTGGAGACCGATTGGCATGCTGGCATTGGCCCCTGCTTTAAAGGAGTTGTTCTGGGGGGAACAACCGGGCGCTCCGACATCGTTGGGGCGCCGGGTCCATTTTTATCCCGATCCCCAGCCGCTAGAGATGGTTCGGCGCGCGTTCGAGAAACTTCCCGCGCCCGGCGTCGCCGACAAACTTCCCCTCCCGCACCGCGACCTGGCCGCGCACGGTGACGACCTGCGGACGGCCTTCGATCTCGAAACCTTCGAACGAGTTGTGGTCGAGATTCATCTGGTGGGTCTTCGCTGAGATTTTGCCGCGGTAATTCGGATCGTAAACGACCAGGTCGGCATCGCTTCCCGGCTGGATCGTGCCCTTGCGGGGAAAGAGGCCGAAGAGCTTCGCCGCGCGGGTGCTGGCGGTTTCGACGAACTGATGCAAATCGATGCGCCCGCCTTTCACCCCGTGCGTGTAATAGAGATTGATCCGATCCTCGAGCGACGGAATCCCGTTCGGAATTTTCGTGAAATCGTCGCGCCCCATGATTTTCTGGGTCGCGAAATCGAAGGGCGCGTGATCGGTCGCGAGCGTGGCGATGAATCCCTGGCGCAAGCCGTTCCAGAGCACGTTCTGATTTTTCTTGTCGCGCAAAGGCGGCGACATGACCGCCTTGGCGCCTTCAAAGTCCGGCTTTTCCGCATCCGTCCGGTCGAGCAGGAGATATTGAATGAGCGTCTCGACCCAGACGTTGACGCCGCGCGCCGAGCCGCGGATCGCTTCGCGGAGGGACTCGGAGCAACTCAGATGCACGACGTAAACATGTGCGCCGGTCATCTCCGCGAAGGTCATGAGATGATGCACACCCTCAGCTTCAACCAGCGGCGGCCGGCTCCAGTAATGCCATTCCGGGCCGGTCTTGCCCTCGGCCAAAAGTTTCTGCTGCAAGGCCTGAATCAGGTCCGCGTTTTCGCAATGCGCGGTTGTGATCACGCCTAACGATTTTGCCAGCCGAAGGGTTTTGTAGAGCTCCTCGTCGGTCACTCCAAAGGCCCCTTTGTAGGCCAGGAAAATCTTGAAGCTGCTCACTCCGCGCCTGACGATCTCGCGAAAATCGCGCTCCGCCTCCTCGTCGTAACGCGTCACGCCCATGTGAAAAGTGAAGTCGCAGGCGCTCGCCCCCTCCGCTTTGCCCAGCCAAAGCTCGAAGGCCTCGAGCGGTTTCTCGTCCCGGCCCGGGCAGATCATTTCGATAAAGGTG
>JBBQHV010000147.1:0-5108 GCA_038324295.1 Chthoniobacterales bacterium | reverse complement strand
TGAGACACGGCATCCGGCCGAACTATAAGAGGGCATCTTAAGCGATTGCCAAAAATCCGGCTCCCTCGCTTGTAGCGTCCGCTGTCCTCAGCGGACTGGCAGGAAGGAATGAAAAGTTTTCACGCAATCTGACGCGCCTGGTGCGCAACAGCCGGAATGTTCTTTTGGCAGTCGCTCTTTGAAAACAGAAAAACGGCCGCTAACGGGTTCACCGCGAGCGGCCGCTTCCTTTTCTCGTTAGCGACTAGTTCAGATTCCTGATCCCGCGATTGAGATTGGATTTGTTGCGGGACTCCTGGGAGCGGCTGGCAGCGGACCGGCCGCCTTTGGCATCTTTGGAGGGTTTGAGATCCTTTACCTTCGTCTTGGTGGTTTTCTTTTTCGTTGTTGCCATGGTTTGTTTTTCTCAGTTTGGGGATTTGCCGAGCGGGTTTGGACCGCAGGTCGGCTCGTCCTATGAAGCTCCTTGTTAGGAGAGGTTGCTCGGGCCGCGGTTCAGGTTGCCACCGCCGCGATTGGCTTGACCGCCGCCGCGATTGGCCTGGCCACCGCCACGGTTGGTGCTCTGCCGCGCGAATCCGCCTTTGGCGTCTTTCGCCGGCTTGAGGTCACGCACTTTCACTTCTTTTTTCTTTGCTGTAGCCATAACTATCTATCTCTTTCTTTTGTTTATTGTTTGGTTGATGTCAGTCGCGCCGAAGAGCAATTGACGTCCGCCCGAGACGTTCCTTTTCGGAATCAAGTCATCGAGCCGAATCAATTTTTCCTTTTTGCTTTTCTCCTTTTGAATGGGGGTTTCGCGAGAAGATGCATTTTTTTTGGCCTTCGGCGTACTCACGTTCGCCCTCCTCTTATCATGATCCGTGCCGACGCCGGATTGGAGCGAAGATTTGTTAGACTCGTTAGGCACAAGGTGACTTTCATCTGCCTAAAAGGAAGCGACTTAGAGAGGGAGGAGTTTTTTTGAAATCCTTCCGCGACGCCCTTTCTCCGTGGCAAAGGCCGGACTCATTCTGAGACCACCTGGCTTCGATATGGCGAAAAGGTCGGGGCATTA
Organism: Chthoniobacterales bacterium; assembly: GCA_038324295.1. GTDB lineage: Bacteria > Verrucomicrobiota > Verrucomicrobiia > Chthoniobacterales > UBA10450 > Palsa-1392. Next base: position 4,051 of record JBBQHV010000147.1, on the reverse strand, counting down.
TTGAGACATCTTTCGAAGGTGACGGGCCAGAGTCGCTCGCGAGATGCCAAGCTCTCGTGCCGTCTGCCGCTGGTTGCCGCCGCTCTGATCGTAAACGAAACGGACATGTCGCGCCACCGCGCCGGCAAGCGAGAGATCCTGGGTCGCCTCTTCGCTGCCGTTTTCGGAAGGTGCAGGCGGGGATGTCAGCGGCTCTTCCGCACCGCTCGTTTTCAGATCCGGCGGGAAAACTACGTGCTCCGGGAGAATGACGCGGCCTTCGCAAAAGAGCGTCATCGTCCGAACGGTGTGGCTGAGCTCGCGCAAATTTCCGGGCCATTCGTAGGCGAGCAGTTTCGCCATCGCTGCGGGATGAATCGCGGTGATCCTTTTTCCCTCGCTCGCGGCCGACGCTTTTAATTCCGCCGCGATAAGGGCGGGCAATTCCTCCAGCCGATCGCGCAACGGCGGAATGAGCAGCGTGAGCCCGTTGAGACGATGATAGAGATCTTCGCGGAAATTTCCCTGGCGCACCCTTTCGCGGAGCGAGCAATTCGTCGCGCAGATGATGCGCACGTTGCAGGTCAGCATCTGCTCCGAGCCGACCCGTTCGAATTCGCCATACTCGAGCACCCGCAGAATTTTGACCTGCGCGAGCGGGCTCATGTCGGCGATTTCGTCGAGAAAAAGTGTGCCCTGATTAGCCAGCTCGAACTTTCCTTTGACGGTCTGCTGCGCGCCGGTGAAGGCGCCTCGTTCGTGGCCGAAGAGCTGGCTCTCGATCAGCGTGTCGCTCATGGCCGAGGCGTTGAAGGCGACGAAAGCGTAGCTGGCGCGGGTGGAAGAGTTGTGAATGGCGTGGGCGAGGAGGGTTTTCCCGGTCCCGGTTTCGCCGAGGAGAACGACGGGCACGTCGGAGCTGGCGGCCAGACTGGCGAGACGCAGGCAGCGCGCCATCGGCTTGTTGGCCGTCGTGAGGTCCTCGACTTTGAGCTTGGAGAGGGGCCGCAACATCAATCCCCCACGTTTTCGCGCAGCTGACGGATCGGCTCGAACGCATATTCCATGATCGTGCGTTCCCCGACGACGATGCGGGCTTCGCCGGTCATGCCGACGCGCAAGGCGAGCGGATGCCGTTTTTTCTTCCGCCCCGGATCGAGCGAAGCGAGGGCGACGAAGTGCGCCCCTTCCGCGCTGGAAACCGCCGCCGGACTGATCCAGTCGAGGGTCCCATTGACGACCCCGTAGCGTTGATAAGGAAACGCATCGAAGAAAAAGCGAACGCGCTGTCCGACGGCGAGTCTCGGCAGTCCGGTTTCAGCGGGGCTGAGGCGCGCGCGGGGCTCGGCGTCGACCGCCGCCAGCTGGCAAAGTTCCTGCCCGTTTTGCACGACGCTCCCGGCGTTGCGTTGCGAGAGAGAGATGACGACCCCGTCGTAAGGCGCGCGCACCGTGAGCAAGTTATGTTGTGAATTCTCGAGGTCGCCCTGCAGAGCCTTGAGCCGCACTTTCAATTTCTGGATATCGGCAACGTTTTCATCGTGTGCCTGGGCATGCAGATTTTGCAGCTGATCCTTCTCCAGTCTGACCTGCTGCAAAGTGCGTTGCGCGACGCTCAGATCCTTTTCCGACTCGGCCGCTTCCAACTGATAACGCAGCACCTCGACCTTGGAGATGCCGCCCGATTTGGTGAGCGATTCCATTCGTGTGACGAGGTCGCGGCTGGTCTCGGCGTGCTTTTCGCGAAACTTCACTTCGCTTTCCGCCTGGGCGATTTCGGCCGTCTTGATCTCGAGCTGCGAAATGTAAGCGGCATCCGCTTTGGCCAGACCTTCCTCGTGGGTATGCAGGTCTTCGGTGAGGGTGCGCTGCTCCGTGTCCCAGCCGCGGATTTCATCCGAGCGCAAAACAAAAAGCGGATCAGTCGCTTTCACCGTCTCGCCTTCGCTTACGCAGACCTTGTTAATGACCGCGAGGCGGGGCGATTGAATCGGATCGGCCCCTCGCGCCGGAAGGAGGACGAAGGGGCAGCTGACCGTCTCGGGGAGCTTCACCAGGATGGAAGCGAGGAGCGCGACGGCGAACATCGAAATCAAAAGCCAGGCGGTCGAGCGGACGAACCAGGGTGGCGGATCCTGCGGCAACATCTCCGACTCGTTATCGATCGAAGGCGGCGGCATGAGTTCGTTAGGCATGGTCAGGCAGAAAGTTAGATTCCGAGTTGCTGGCTGGAGAGATAGAAATAGAGGCCGCGCTGCGCCATCAACTGATCGTGGTTGCCGACCTCCGCGACCGAGCCTTTTTCGAGGACGACGATCGCGTCCGCTTCCCGAATCGTGCTCAGGCGATGCGCGATCACGATGGTGGTGCGGCCGGCGGTGAGGCGGCCGAGGTTGTCCTGGATGGCGCGCTCCGATTCGGTGTCGAGCGCGCTCGTTGCTTCGTCGAAAATGAGGACGGGCGGGTTGTTGTAGATGGCGCGGGCGATCGCGACGCGCTGCTTTTGTCCGCCGGAAAGGGAGAGGCCGGACTCGCCGATTTTCGTCTCGTAGCCCATCGGGAGGCGCATGATGAAATCGTGCGCGGCCGCCGCCTGGGCCGCCGCCAGGACACGGTCGAGGTCCGGCTCGGAATCGCCGAAAGCGATGTTGCGCGCGATCGATTCGTTAAAGATGTGATTCTCCTGCAGGACCATCCCGATGTTTCGCCGCACGTCGCGATAGTTGAGCGTTTTCAGGTCGACGTTATCGAAGAGGATGGTGCCTTCGGTCGGTTCGAGCAGCCCGGCGATGAGCTTGATCAAGGTTGTTTTTCCGCAACCGCTTCGGCCGACGAACGCGATCATGCGGCCCGGCGCGATATCGAGTTTGATGTCGGTGAGAATGTTAGGCGCTTCCGGGCCGCCGTATTTAAAGCTGACCCCGCGGAGTTCGATCCGCCCTTCGAGGCTGTGCACCGGCGTGAGGCGCGAGCGATCGCGGCCCTGCTCCGGTTCCTGCTCGAAAACGTCGTTCAACCGGTTCAGGAGGACGGTCGCGAATTGCAGATTGTCCCATACGCCTAACGTTCTCAGAATGCCGCTGTAGGCCATCGCGGTGAGCGAGCTGAAAGCGACGAAGCCGCCGATGCTGAGGCTGCCGTTCATGACCTGGTTGGCGCCGACCCAGAGAAAGACCGCGGTCGAGAGCAGGCCGATGCTTTGCATCACGCTGTCGTAGGTCATGACGATAAAGCTGCTCCGGAAAAGCTTGCGCGAGACGGAGAGAAATTCGTTCAGCATCATGTCGCGAAAGACCGACTCGGCCGCGGCCGCCTTGACCGCCTCGATGCCTTTGATCGCGTCGATCTGGTGCGAGCTGTATTTGCCCTGGCTCTCCTCGACCCCGGCGAAGAGTGGGCGCAGCACTTTCTGCGAAAAATACATCAGGCCGCCGTAAAGCGGCGTGGTCGCGAGAAACGCGAACATGAGCGAGGGGCTGTACATCGTCATGAGGGCGAGCGCGCCGACCAACTGGACGAGCGCGAGGACCGCGCCGATGCCGTGTTGGACGGCGAATTGCCGCACCTGCCGCGCGCCGTCGAGCCGCCGCTGGATGTCGCCCGTCCGCCGGCTCGTAAAATAAGTCATCGGCAAGGACAACATTTGCCGGCTGAGAAAATCGAGAATCGCGGTGTCCAGCCTGACGGCGGCAAAGGCGAGCAAATACTCCTGGGCGAGCGAGGCGGCCTGCGTAAAGAAGAGGGCGGCGCCCATCCCGAGAAGGATGACTTTGAGGAGGCCGATGTTTTTCTCGACAATGACTTTATCGACCACCATCTCGGTGAAGATGGGGAAGAGCAGTTCGAGAAACGTGATCGCGACTGCGAGCAACATCACTTGCGCGAAGATGACTTTGAACTTCGCGAGGAAAGGCAGAATCCAGGCGAGGCCCGGCTTGCTCTCGGGCGCATTGTCGAAGGCGGTCGTGTAATCGAAAAGCGCGGCGTAGCCCGACCAATTCTGCTCGAATTCTTTTCGCGGAATCTTGCGCAGGCCGAGCGCCGGATCGGCCACTTTCACGAAGTTCGGCTG
>JBBQHV010000146.1:0-5120 GCA_038324295.1 Chthoniobacterales bacterium | reverse complement strand
GCGCCGATTGGTATCTGACCGGCGGGCGCTTTCGGCGGCACATCACGGCCGCGGTCGGGCACGCGCTCAAGGCCGAAGGCACTTTCATGCCGCTGCATTATACCGACGGCACTTTTTATTCGGACGGATTTATCGCCCGGGGGAAACACGACGCCTTCTTCTCCGAGCTGCGCGCCGATCAAATTCGCGCGCTCGTGAACTGGCGCGGTTTGCTCGAGCGCCGTTGGGAAATCGACGAGCTCCATCTGCAAAACCTCGATGTGCAATTTGCCGGCCGACCTGCACGGGAAGCGCCGCATCCGGCCGGCCCGCGCCGGCCGAATAAACCAAGCTCGTGGCAACTCGACCTGCGCGAAGCCGAGGTCGCGCAATCCTCCTGGCATTGGGGAACGACGCCGGCCACGAGCGGCAGCATCAGCCGGAGCGCCTTCACCCTTCGCCCCGACGGTGGAGCCTGGCTGATCGACGCCCACGGCGGCACGCTCGCGCAAACCGGCTGGCCCAGCCTAACGATTGAATCCGCCCGGCTGCGCTACACCGGCGCCTCGCTTTTCGTGACGGAAGGCGCGCTGCGTTCGGGCGCCGGCAGGCTGACGGTGGCGGGCGAATTCAATTTCGATCGCGCCGCTGATTTTCAGGCGCAGTTCGATCACATCTCGATCACGCCGTTGCTCCCGCCCGATTGGCGCCTGCGTTTGCACGGCAACGTTTCCGGCACTGCGAAAATTCACGCAACGCTCCCGGATGGCGCGCCCAAGATTGCCGGCGATTTGCGCCTCGCCGATGGCCAGCTCGAAGCGCTCCCGCTTCTCGATCAGATCGCGACCTTCACCCGGACCGAGCGTTTTCGTCGAGTAAACCTGACCCGCGCGTCGCTCTCCTTCACGCAAAGCTCCGGCGTCACGACGGTGAAAAATCTCAACTTGGAATCGGAAGGTCTGCTCCGCGTCGAAGGCGGCTGCACGATTGCGCACGAGCGGATCGACGGCCGCTTTCAGATCGGTGTGACGGCCGCCAGCTTGCAGTGGCTGCCCGGCTCGCAGGTCCGGGTTTTTACGGTCGCACGCGAGGGTTATTACTGGACGTCGCTTCGCCTAACGGGTCCTCTCGCGCATCCGCATGAAGACCTGACAAAGCGGCTCGTCGCCGCGGCCGCGGGCGAGTTATTGCAAAACTCCGAGGACATCCTGCGCGATTCCGCAAAGACATTGCTCGACCTGATCCCTCACTGATTTGGCAACTGGAACGTAGCCGTCGTGCCCGATTCAAAAGCGGTCTGCGCGCTCCTGAAAATCTTTTTGAGCTGCTCTTCATCCGCGACGCGATATTCGATCGTGTGCGCGTGCGTCGTCGTCGGATAACTCTTCACGACGCGTTGCCAGACCTGGTCGGCGCCGACCCGCTGCCCGGCTTCCCTGGCCAGGTCGCTCGCCCGATCGATCGCCGCCTGGCCGAGGCCGACGGGCGACTTGGCACCAAGCGGTTCGAGATAATAAAACCGCACCGCCATGTTGCCGGTCGTGTCGACATTGACCTCGTTCACCCGCGCCGCGCCATCGACGACATACTCGTGCATGCTTACGGAAACGATCGCGCGGATCGCGACTTCGTAAGCGCCTCCGGGCAATTCACACCGCCAATAAGGTTGTCGCGGGATCGGAGTCGGCGTCGCCGTGGGAGCGGGCGTCTGCGCCGGCAGCCCGCCGGAGAAAGCCAGAAGAATCATCAACGCCCAACGCTTTGTGCTCATGCAAGAGGAGGATTCGCTACTCTGCCGTCTCTCTCTTCGCGAGCAACCCCTTTACGCCATTCCCGGATGGACTCCGCCAGTTTACATGATGGCACTACATGATAAGCTCCTCTGTTGTGAAGCGCGAGAAAACCACTCTGACCGAACGCGGACAAGTTTCTGTTCCCTCCAGCATTCGGCGAGCGCTCGCGCTCCAGCCAGGACAGGAGTTGATCTGGCAAAAAATCTCTGACGACGAGGTCCGAGTCCAGGTCGTTCGCCAGAAACCCGCTCGCAATGCAAATGCCGTCGTCGGTTGCGCCAAAAAACTGCACGAAGCGCGCGGCTGGCCGACCCGAACGAATGCATGGCTGCGGACGCTGCGCAGCGGCGAAACAAAGTCCTGATGGCTTGGGTCGTCGATAGCAACATCCTCTTCGATGTCGCACTCGACGATCCGACTTTCCGGCCCCGTTCAATGGATCTGTTGCGAAAATTTCGTGAGCGTGGGCTTGTCGCCAGCCCCCTCACGATCGTCGAGCTGGCTCCCTCGTTTGACGGAGACCTTGCAGCTATTCGGACGTTTCTTGCCGCGCTCAATATCGATTCCCATGAATCCTGGACGGAGGCGGACACTGTGAACGGATGTGCCGCCTGGTCTCGCTATGTCCTGCAACGGCGCGCTGCGCAAACCGTCCGCCGGCCGATCGCGGACGTCTTGATCGGCAGCTTCGCGCAGCGTTTCAACGGCCTGCTCACGCGTAATCGCTCTGACTTTCGGGCGGTTTTTCCGACGCTCAAGATCGAGTCGCCTTAAAGGCGGGAAACAACGTCGTTAGGCACGAAAAACAAAGTTCCACAAGTCACTATCTTTTTTCTGGATCATCAAGATTCGCCGCGACCACCCTGGGCGAGACTGGCGGCGACGCTCTCGATGAACCTGAACCTGGGCTACGCTGTCAGCACCGGCATCTTCTTCGCCTTTTTCGTCATCGTCGCCTTCTGTAGCGGCGGTCTGTGACCGTCGTGCGCGCGCTCCCGTGACGACACCGTTGCGACGGTCATAGACCGCCGCTACAGAGAGCCTGGCTCAGCTGCTTTCCGACTCGCGCCCGCGGATGCCGAAGAGCGCGAGAAGCGTCGGCAGGACGATGAGAGTGAGCGGCATTCCGAAGACGAGCCCGGCGATGATCGCGATGGCGAGCGGTTGTTGCATGGCCGAGCCCTGGCCGATCCCGAGCGCGAGCGGCATGAGCGCGAGGATGGCGGCGAAGGTCGTCATCGCGATCGGACGGAGGCGGTTCATGCCGGCGAGGATGAGACGGTCATCGCCCGGCTCCAGCTCGCGGAACTCCGAGTAATAAAAGATCGCGATCTCGGTCACAATGCCCACGATCATGGTCATGCCCATACGTGAGGTGATGTTGAATTCCGTGCCGGTAACCCAGAGCCCGATGAAAACTCCCGCGACCGCGAGCAACGGAATCGCGAGCATGGCGATGGCGACCCGGAAGCTTTCGTAGAGGAAAAGGAGGAGGGTGAAGACGAGCACGATCGCCGCGACCAGGATGATGGTGAGGCCGCGAAAAGCGATCTGCTGCTGTTCGTAAAGCCCGCCTAACGAGTATGGGACTGAGTTGGGCAGAAACCCTTTCTGGTCCAGGATCCTGGTCTTGATCTCGTGCACGGTCGAGCCGAGGTCGCGCCCGCTGATTCGTCCCGTCACGGCGACCATCCGCTTGAGGTCGTCGCGTTCGATCTGCGGTTGACCGGTGACGGGGACGATTTTGGCGACGCGTTTGAGCGGAAAGAGATGGCCATCCGGCGCGCGGAGCAAAAGATCACCCACGTCCGGGAGGGTTTGCCGGGTTCGCGCCGGGAGCCAGACACGCACGCCAATCAGCTTCGGCCCCTGCTGGATGTGGGTCGTGACATTACCGCTGAGATAATTGTCGAGCGCCGTCGTGATCGAGTCGGGATTCATCCCTTCGAGCGCCGCTTTCACCCGATCGACTTCGATGTTGAGCGCGTCGCCGGCGAGGACGATGCCGTTCTTTACTTCGACCACTCCATTCACTTTCTCGATCGCCTGCTTCACCTTATCGGCCGTCTCGCGGAGGGTTTTCTCATTGTCGGAATAGAGTTTGATCTCGATCGGTTGCGGCACGGAGGTGAGGTCGCCGATCAGGTCCTCCATTAATTGGAGCAGCTCGACCTGAAGCCCGGGGATGTGCTGCTCAATCTGCGTCCGCACGTCATCCATGATTGCTTCAATCCCGCGGCTTCGTTTCGATTTCAGGCGCACGAAAAAGTCGCCGATGTTCGCCTCGCTTAAACCGCCCCCGAGCTGTAACCCAGTGCGGCGGGAATAGGTCTCCACTTCCGGCGTTTTCTGCAGAATGGCTTCGACCTCGCGCAAGAGTCGATCGGTCTCGGCGAGCGAAGTTCCCGGCAGCGAAACGTAATCGAGAATAAACCCGCCCTCGTCCATCGTCGGCATGAAACCGGAGCCGACATTCTGGAAGGCGAGATAGCCGAGAAGGAGGAGCGGAAGCGCGACCGCGAGGACCACGAGCCAGGCGCGGCGGAGCAGGCTCTCCATCATTTGCCGATAGCGCTGGTTCACTTTCTTCATGAAACCGTGGGCCTCGGCCGATTCCGCGTCGTCTTTGTCGAGCAGGCGCGCGCAGAGGATGGGCAGCGCGACCCAGGCGATGAGGAAGGAAATAAAGAGCGCGCAAGCCATCGTCAGGCTAAGAGCCTTGAAAAACGCGCCGGTCACGCCGCTGAGAAAAGCGAGCGGGAGAAAGATAATGATGGTGGCGGCGGACGAACCGACGAGCGGGCCGGTAAATTCGGCGGCCGCGCGGCGGACTCGTTCCTCGCCCGCTCCGCTGCCTTTCCCGAGCCGCCGCATGATGTGCTCCACCATCACGATCGCGTCGTCGATAATCAGGCCGACGGCCGCCGCCATCCCGCCGAGGGTCATGATGTTGAGACTCATGTGCGCGACGTAGAGGAGGAGCATGGAAGCAGCGAGCGCCGCCGGCACGGCCAGGATCGCGATGAGGGTGACTTTCCAGTTGCGCAGGAAAACGAGGAGCACGATCGCGGCGAGGACGATCCCGATGAGAACCGCATCCCGAGTGCTGTGCTCCGAGGAAACAATCAGGTCGCTCTGGTCGTACCAATTGCGGATCCGAATGTCGTTAGGCAAACGTTTCTCTTCTTCCTGGAGCTTTTGTTTGAGTCCCCGTGCGATCTGCACGGTGTTGCCGGCCGGCTGCTGATAGACCTGAAAGAGGACCGCGTCACGACCATCGGCGGTCACCCGAATCCACTGCGGCTCGGTCGAGCGCGCGACCGTCGCGACGTCTTCCACGAGGACGAC
>JBBQHV010000145.1:0-5143 GCA_038324295.1 Chthoniobacterales bacterium | reverse complement strand
CGCTGGCTCAGATTGCCGATGATTATCGGACCGACGAATCCACCGATGCTGGCCGTGCAATTAATGAATCCGATCGCCGCGGCCGACGCCGAACTCGAGAGGAAGCTGCTCGGCAGCGCCCAGAACGCGGGCAAATACGCGGTCGTGCCGAACCCAATCAGGGTGAAAACGACGATAAGCAGGGCGTTCGAGTGCGGAGCTAGGAGCCACCCATAAAGTGCGAATGCCGCGGTGAGCTGCGGGATGGCAAAATGCCAGCGGCGTTCGCGCAGGCGATCGGAGTTCCAGCCCAGGAGCAACATTCCGACGAGACCCGCGATAAACGGGATCGCCCCCAGCCAGCCGATGCGCTGGAGATCCGTCCAGCCGGTCAGCCGTTGGAGCATGGTCGGGAACCAAAACCAAAAGGCGTAGCCCCCGGTGTAGCAGAAGAAGAGCGCGACTGTGAGCAGGATGACCGCCGGCTGGCGGAGCGCCTGCCCGATCGTCAGGTGTTCAATGCCTGCCTTGGCCTGCCGCTCTGCGGCGAGACGCGCAGCCAGCCAATCGCGTTCGTTAGGCTGGAGCCAGCGCACGTCGTTAGGCCGATCCGGCAGGACAAAGAGCGTCGTAATTCCCAGAATGAGCGCGGGCACGCCCTCGAGCAGGAAAAGCCAGCGCCATCCGGCTATGCCCAACCAGTGCACCCCGAGGATCGCGCCCGCCAGCGGCCCGCTCAGAATGTATGCGACCGGCACGGCCGCCATAAACCGCGCCACCGCCTTGGCCCGGTCCTGCAGAATGAACCAGTGGGAAAGATAAACGATGACGCCGGGAAAGAATCCCGCCTCCGCCGCGCCGAGCAAAAAACGCGCGCCATAAAGTTCGAGCGGCGTGCGCACAAAACCAGTCAGCGTCGTTAGGGCGCCCCAGCTGATCAGGGTGCTCGCGAGGAGGAGCCGCGCGCTCCAGCGTTCCACGAGGAGCGCCCCGGGAATCTGCAGCCCGAGATAGCCGAGGAAGAAAATCCCGCTGGCCGTACCGAAAACCGAATCGGTCAGACCGAGGTCGCCTTTCATCCCCAGGGTGGCGTAGGCGATGTTCGTGCGATCGAGATAATTCGCGACGTAGAGGAGAAAAAGGAACGGCAAGAGCCGCCACGCGACACGGGTGCGCGCGGTTGCCCCAAGGTCTGATTGCGGAAGAGCCATGAGCGCGCGCAGCATAACGCAACGCTCACAATTCGCTTCCGGAACTGCCGGACTTATTCCGGGGAGGACGGGGTGTTACCCCGTCGTTCGGCGGAGTCTCCGCCGAACACTCGCAGCGTGATGCTGCACGCCAAGTTGAGCTACGCCGGTTGCGCTTCGCGCAAAGGGCCTCGCCGCGGCGAGTGCGACGGGGTAGCACCCCGTCCTCCCCGGATTATGCGGCGCCACGCATTTTCTCTTCGCGCCGTTCCAGCTCACGCTTAACCTGTCCACCCATGATTCTCGAACACCCTCTGAGCGACGCCGAGCGCGCCTTCCTCGATCGCGTCGCCACCTTTGCCCGCGACGAAGTGATGCCCCATGCCGACCAATGGGATCACGACGAGCAGTTGCCGCGCGAGATTTTCACCCGCGCGGGCGAGATCGGGATGATGGGCATGGCCGCGCCGAAGGAATATGGCGGCGGCGGGATGAGCAACGTGACCGCCGCGCTCGCGGTCAAGGAGCTGGGGAAAGCCTACGCCGCGCTCTCCATGGACATCGCGGCGCACAACGCGCTCGCGGTCGGCCAGATCAACCGCTTCGGAAGCGAGGAACAAAAGCAGGAATATCTCCCCCGCCTAACGAGCGGCGAATGGATCGGGGCCTGGGCGCTGACCGAGCCGAATGCCGGCAGCGATACCGGCGGGATCGAGACCAAGGGAAGCGAGGTCGAGGGCGGCTGGCAGGTCAACGGGATGAAGAAATTCATCACCAGCGGCCGCACCGCCGATCTCGTCGTCGTCATGGCCACGACCGGCCAGACCGAGAAAGGCAAAAACGAAATCAGCGCCTTCATCCTCATGAAAGACGAGGTCACGCCAGTGCGAAAAATTCACACCTACGGAATGCGCGCGAGCGACACCGCGGAGCTGCGTTTCGAGAATGCAAAAGCGGAATTGTTAGGCGAACGCGGGCGCGGTCGCGAACAAGCCCTCACCGTGCTCGACCGCGGCCGCATCGGGATTGCCGCGCTCGCGGTCGGGATCGCGGAGGCGGCCTTCGAGCGCGCCAATTCCTACGCCAACCAGCGCAAACAATTCGGTCACGCGATCGGCGATTTCCAGGCGGTGCAATGGATGCTGGTCGATTCCGCGATGGAACTGGAAGCCGCCGAAGTCATGACCATGCACGCCGCCTACCTGCAGGACCAGGGCGAGACGACGACGAAGGAATCCGCCATGGCGAAATTGATGGCCTCGGAATCGGCGGTGCGGATTTGCGATCGCTCGATGCAGATTCACGGCGGCTATGGTTACAGCCGCGATCTGCCGGTTGAGCGTTATCTGCGCGACGCCAAGCTTTGCGAAATCGGCGAGGGCACTTCGCAGGTGCAACGGCTGGTGATCGCGCGGCATGTCTTGAAAGAAGCCAAACCGCTCAAGCTGGCGCACCGCGAGCCGCGTGCGCCAAACGCCTAACGTTTCGCTCGTATCTGTTTAGCGTTGTTGGCCCGCGGAGCGGATGTGCATCGGCACTGCGTCGTAGCACAGGCATCTTGCCTGTGGGGCCACCGGGCGTCTCGCCCGGTGAATCAAGCCCGATACACCGAAACACCGGGCGAGACGCCCGGTGGCCCCACAGCCGAGACGGCTGTGCTACCTCGAATAGCGCAACGCTACCAGCCTATTTTTGCGGCGGCTTCGGCTGGAAGATCGGCTTCCCGAGCCAGCCCGGATTCGCCACCCCGGCGCGGTAAGCGGCGAGCGCTTCGACGGACGAATTGACCCGCAGGTTGCTGTAGGTCTCGTCGTCGTTCTGCCAGCGCTCGTGCCAGTAAACGGCCGCTTTGATCCGCGGATACTGCGTGCGCAGCAGCTTCAAGCCGTCGCGAATGAAGCTGGCTTTGTTGCCGGCATCGGGGAATTCGCCGACGCCCCACTCCGCGACCATAATCGGCTTGCTCGGATCGACCGCGCACATTTGCTCGTAGGGCCAGGTGATGAGCGGCTCGATCGGCGACCAATCGCCCTCGCCGACCTGTTGCCCGTAAATGCTCATCCCGAGCCAATCGACGTATTTCGACCCGGGATAATAGGCGGCCGGATAATTCCAGCCCTCGTTAGGCTCGGAGTAGTTGTTGGTGTGAAAGAGCCACTCGATGTTCCGCGCTCCGCGCGCCCGCACGCGATCGACGATGTGCCGGTAGGCGGCCTTGAAAGTCTCCGGCCCCTCCGCCTCGTCCGGGTGACCGGGAACCTTTGTCTTGCCGCCGTAGAGTTCGCCCGACCACGGAAACCAATCGCCGTTCATCTCGTTCGCAAAGGAGACAATCATCGGGTGACCGAACGCGCGCGCGCCATCTGCCCAACGGTCAATGTAACTATCCCAGCGGCCTTTGATGATTTCCGTCAGGCTAAAGCGATCCGGTCCGTGATTTTGCAGATACGGCTTGTCCCAGGGTGACCAGAAGACCAGCGGGACCGAGCCATGCCGCCAGATGAGACCCAGATTGCGGGTCGGAAAACTTTGCTCTCCCCAATAACTCGACGAAGCGATGATGGCCTGGTGTTTCCCGACCAGCGTCTCGAAATCCTCGATCCCTTCGAGGGTGACGTCGTCTTCCGTGTCGCCGAAATCGATGTAGGCGCCGGTGTATTTTCCCTGCGTGGGAACAGCCAGCTCGACCGGCTGGCTCGTGTCGTTAGGCGAAGCGGCGGTTGGTTTGCGACAGCCGTCGAGCACGAGCACGAGCACGAGCACGAGCACGAGGGGATTCCTGCCTAACGAAATCACGTGCGCGCCGGGACGGAGGCGGTCCGCTCCAACTTTACCCAGATGACCCAGGCGCCCTTGAGCGCGCGGAAAACCGCCGTCCAAATGACGTAACTGAGGAGCGGGCGATAGATCAGCCGCATCGGCAAAATCCGCCACGCCCGGATGACCGGTTCGCCTTCCAAAAGACACGCGAGCACGGCGATGAAAAGATCGATCGCGAGAAAGATGATGACGAAGGGCAAGACCGCGCCCCAGATGCCGAAGGGGAGCGACGCGAGGAGAAGGAAATCCACCAGCGGCGTGATCGCGACGAGGATGATCTGGAAAAACCAAACGCTCGGCAGACTGAACCAGCCGAGCGCGCGATAGCGCCAGTTGAAAGTCAGGTCGCGATGTTTCCACAAACATTGCAGCGTGCCGTAAGCCCAGCGGAAACGTTGCCGGGCGAGCGCGCGCACGGTTTCGGGCGCTTCCGTCCAGGCGATCGCGGCCGGCACATATTCGACGCGATGACCTTTGCGATGGAGCGAAAGGGTCAGGTCGGTGTCTTCCGCGAGCGTGTCGAGGCTGAGCCAGCCGACTTCTTCGATAGCTGCTTTGCGCGCCGCGCTGATCGCACCGGGCACGACCGTGACGCAGTTCCAACGCGTGTAAGCGCGCCGGTCGAGATTAAAGCCACAGGTGTACTCGAGCGCCTGGCAGCGCGCGAGGAAGGTACGCAAATTTCCCACCTTCGCGTGACCCGAAACCGCCGCGACCTTCGCCTCCGCAAACGGCTGGGTGAGAAACCGCAGCGTGTCCGGCTGCACATGCGTATCCGCATCGAGAAAGGTGACGATCTCATGGTGCGCCGCGAGCAGACCGCGACGCAAGGCCGAGGCTTTGCCGCAATTCGTCTGCTGCAACAAGCGCACCCGGGCATCGGTGCGAGCGATCGCTGCCACTTCCGCGGCGGTGTTGTCGATCGAGCCGTCGTCGATCACGATCACTTCGAGCGCGGCGCCGTATTGGCTCGCGAGGACAGATCGAAGCGTTTCCGCGATCACTTTGCCTTCGTTGTAGGCCGCGATGAGCACGCTCACCGGCTCGGCAAAATCGTTCGTGCGTGAACGGAAACGCGCGGCCAGCCACACGACCATGAGCGTGCGGATGACGGTCAGCGCGGTCGCCACGATGAGGAACGCCCAGAGCAATTC
>JBBQHV010000144.1:0-5177 GCA_038324295.1 Chthoniobacterales bacterium | reverse complement strand
GGGCGGGGGCGGCATTCGCTGGTTCAGATCGGAAACGGAAATTTTTTCCGCTTGCGCGGTGATCCGCTGAATCGGCGCCACCGCGCGGCGGGCGATGAGCCAGCCGCCCGCGCCGACGGCGAGGGCGACGAGCGGGAGGGTGATGAGATAGGCGCGGAGCAAGCCGGCAAGCGCTTCGTCGACCGTTTCCAGATCCTTGCCCAGGGCGAAGGTGATGTCGCCGCGGCGAAAAACGCGGAAGCGAACCCGGTGCCCCTGCAAGCTAAACTCGTTAGGCCTGGCCCCGGGCGTGCGCGGAAAGACCTCCGCGTTGCCTAACGCCGGCGAGCGGTAGAGCAGGCGCTTCCGATCGCGCACCTCGACGTAGGGAAAACGGGGCAGGTCTTCCTCGGAAAACCCCGCCGCGTTCTCTCGCTGGTTCCCCGCGGCCGCTTGCTCGTCGAGTTCGGCGGCGAATGCGTCTGCCTTGTCTTTGATCTCCTGATCGACATTTTCCACCAGCTCGCGGCGAAGGTTCCAGGCCACGCCGGCCCCGAAAAGAGTGAGTGCGATCGTCACCACCGCCACGCTCCAGAGAGCGACCCGGGCGCGAAAAGTCAGCCGTTTCATTCCTCTCCGCGGAGCGCGTAACCGGTGCCCCGGACGGTCTGGAGCAACTTGTGCGCATGGCCCTCGTCGATCTTGCGGCGCAGCCGTTGCATGCAGACCTCGACCACGTTTGTCCCGGTATCGAAATGATGTTCCCAGACGTGTTCGCAGAGCGATGTCTTGGTGATCACGCGGCCCGCATGCGCCATGAGATATTCGAGCAGGGCAAACTCGCGATTCGTTAGTTCGACCCTCTTGCCGCCGCGCGTCGCCTCGCGCGTGACCACATTCAAAGACAAGTCCGCTACCTGCATGACGGTGGCGTGTTCCCCTGAAGCCCGTCGCAAAAGCGCCCGCACCCGCGCGACCACTTCCGTGATCGAGAACGGCTTCGGCAGGTAGTCATCCGCGCCCAGGTTCAGACCTTCCACTCGTTCGTTCACGTTGCCCCGCGCGGAGAGGAGTAACACCGGCGTGTTGAGATGCCGGCTCCGCATTTCCTGGAGAACACTCAGTCCGTCGCGGCCGGGGAGCATGATATCGAGGACGACGGCGTCATAAGAGTGGGTCAGGATTTTATCGAGCGCGACGTCGCCCGCATGCACGAGATCGACGATCAGATTTTCTTGCGCGAGACCTTTGCGCAGAAAGCTGCCGAGCTTCTTTTCGTCTTCCACCACCAGCACCCGCATGAGAAATCGTAAGGTCGCGCGAGCGACCGCGCGAGGCGGGAAACGCAGATAACAACTTTGTCAGCCAAGGAAATGGTTAGGCGACAGCTCGGCCGGCTAAGGTGTGAGGATGAAGATTAACTACAAAACCCTCCTCATTGGAGTCACCTTTGCCGGAATCGCCACTTCCACGCTCCTCGCCGCCGGCGAGACGGATGCGGAACTCCTCAAGCAGGCGAAGATTACCAAGGCGCAAGCGGAACAGATTGCCCTCGCCAAAGTGCCTAACGGCAAAATTCAGAGCGAAGAAATCGAGAACGAGCATCACGCCCTCGTCTGGTCCTTCGACATCGCTACGCCCGGCACCAGGACGATCACCGAGATATTGGTCAACGCGAAGACCGGCAAGATCGTGGACGTGAGCAAGGAGAACGCGACCGATCAGGCGAAGGAAAACGCGGCCGACAAGGCGGGCGGTCAGAAATAGTCGCAGCCTCGTCGGGACGGCCTCCCGCCGCGGAAGAAGTGTCGTTAGTGTTCGATAACTCGATTTTCTCGCCATCGCCTCTATCTTCCGCGGCGTGCGCCGCACCTGGATTTGGTTGGTCGTTCCCGCGCTCCTCGCCGGTTGCGCGATCTATCGTCGCTCGCCGCTTGATCGGGCGAGCGTGGAGGGTGCGCTCCAGCCATCGTCATTAGGCAAGCTCCAGGTCGCAGCGAGCGAGATCCGGCATCCGCTCCTTGCACCCGTCCGTTTTACCCCGCACGCCGGCCTGACCCCGGACCAGGCGGCCGTCCTCGCCGTCTTGATTAATCCTTCGCTCCGCGCCACGCGCGACCGCCACGGCGTGGCGGCGGCGGAACTTTTCCGGGCCGGCATTTTGCCCAATCCGCAGATCTCGGGAAGCGTCGATTTCGTCACCGGCGGCACGATCACGCCCGGTCTCATGACCGGTTACGGCCTCGGCGCGAGCTGGGACTTGCAGGCGCTCATCCAGCTCGGAGCCAAGCGCGCCGCCGCCCAGGCCAATGTCCAATCGGTCGATCTCGACCTCGCCTGGAGCGAGTGGCAAATCGCGCAGGGCGCGAAGCTCGCGGTTTACCGCGTGATCGCCGACGAAGAGCAACTGGCGCGGGCGCGCGAGATTGCGGCGCGTTTGCAGCAGAATCTCGACGTCGTTAGGCGCGCCACCCAGGCGCATGAGCAAACCGAGATCGATCTCGCGACCGCGGAGTCGGCTAGCCAGGATGCGCACGCCGTCGTTCTCGGATTGGAAAAGGACCTGACCGATCAGCGCCTCGCGATGAAAAAGGCGATCGGTCTGCCGCCCGACGCGACCGTCCATCTGCGGGAGGGAATCTCGCTTCCCTCGCACATCGCGACGCCCTCCTCCTCCAGCCTGATGACAAACCTGGAAGAGCGCCGGCTCGATTTGCTCGCCTTGAAAAAAGGTTATGAAAGCCAGGAGGAAAAATTGCGCGCCGCGATTCTCGCCCAGTTCCCCAAGATTAATATCGGGTTCAATCGCGCGAGCGACACTTCGAACGTTCACACGCTCGGACCGGCCGTTACGATCGATCTCCCGATCTTCGATCGCGGCCAGGGGAGCATCGCTTTCGAGCGGGCGACGCGGCAGCAACTGCGCGACGAATATTTCAATCGGATTTTCGAAGCGCGTTCCGACGTGGCGACGGCGCTGGCCGATATTCACGAGCTGGAAAAGCAGATCGCCGCGGCGGAAGCAGCCGTCCCGGTCCTGCAGCATCTCGTGGATGTTTTCCGGGTCGCCGCCGGGCAGGGGAACGTGAACGCGTTCGAGTATTATTCAGCGCAAAACAATCTGAACCAGAAAACGATTCAAATTTTGAAATTGAAACAGCAACTTATCGAAACGCGGGTCGCGCTCGAGTTGGCGGCGGGACGTTACCTGCCCTTTTTGCCTAACGAATGAACTGGAAACGCGCGATTCCGTGGGTCGTGGTCGCCC
Organism: Chthoniobacterales bacterium; assembly: GCA_038324295.1. Lineage (GTDB taxonomy): Bacteria > Verrucomicrobiota > Verrucomicrobiia > Chthoniobacterales > UBA10450 > Palsa-1392. The sequence goes on along the minus strand of JBBQHV010000144.1, from coordinate 1,930 downwards.
TCGCCGGGTTGGGGATTGGCTACTGGTGGGGCCACCATTCCAGCGACAGTTCCAGCGCGGAGAGCGGTGGCGACAGCCCCGGCCCCGTCGCGCACGTCACTCTCGCGCCGCTCGCGCGCAAAACCATTTCCAGCAAAGTGACCGCCTACGGCAGCGTCATTACGCAGCCGGGCAAGACGCACGCGGTTTCCGCGGCCTATGAAACCCGCATCCGCCACGTTCTCGTCGCGCCCGGCGAATCCGTCACGGTCGGTCAGCCGCTCGTGCAAATTGATCCGAGCCCGCAGACGCAATTGCAGCTCGCGCAGGCGCGGAGCGCAGCGCAGGCGGCGCAAAAGGAGCTTCAGCAGGTGGAGCAGAAGTTTAACCTCAAACTCGCGACCAACCAGGAGCTCGGCCAGGCGAAGAAGAATGCGGAGAGCGCGCAGTTACAGGTGCAGACGCTGGAGGAACAAGGCGCGGGCAAGGAACAGACGGTGCAGTCGGAAATGGCCGGGCTCGTCGGCAAAGTGGATGTGCAGGATGGCCAGATCGTGCAGCCGGGCAGTCCGCTCGTCGAGTTGGTCGCGCAGAACGAGATCGAAGTGAAGCTCGGAGTAGAACCGGAAGATGCGGTCCACGTGAAGGCGGGGCAGCCGGTCACGCTCTATCAGGTGCATCTGGCCAACGCCGAGCCGATCGAGGGCAAGGTGCGCCTGATTACGCAGCGGGTCGATCCGGATACGCGGCTGATCGACGTCTATGTCTCTTTGCCTAACGAGAATAATCTTCTCCTCGACTCCTACTTCCGCGCCGAACTCCAGACCCAGGCGCACGAAACCCTGGTCGCTCCGCGCGCCGCCGTTCTGCCCGCAGGCGACCGCCACATTCTCTACACGGTGAGGGATCAACACGCGGTTTTGCACGAGGTGAAGATCGGCCTGGAGAACCCGAAGGAGATCGAAGTCATCAGTCGGGAGCTGAAAGCGGGCGAACCAGTTGTCGTGAGGGGAAATTACGAACTGAGCGACGGCATGGCGGTCGCGACCGGAAAGAAACCGTGAATCTGACCGGCTGGTTGCACGATCACGCGCGGTCGCTTGTTTTTCTCCTCGCCGTCCTCATTCTTGCCGGAATCTTCGGCGGCTATTCTCTCCCGGTCGCGCTTTTTCCGCAGGTCAGTTTCCCGCGCGTGCGGGTGAGCGTCGATGCCGGCGATCGACCCGCGGAACGGATGGCGGTCGAGGTGACTTACAAGCTCGAGGAAGCGGTCCGCGCCATTCCCGGCGTGCGCGGGGTGCGCTCGGCGACGAGCCGGGGCAGCGCGGAGATTTCGATCAACTTCGATTGGGGCGAAGACATGGTCGCGGCGCTGCTCCAAGTGGAATCGGAGGTGAACAAAATCCTCCCGGAGTTGCCGCCCGGAACCACCTTCGAGGTCCAGCGGATGGACCCGACCGTCTTCCCGGTCATCGCCTACAGCATGACTTCGTCGTCGCACTCCCTCAGCGAGTTGCACGACATCGCGATGTACCAACTCCGGCCCGTTCTCTCCACCGTCACCGGTGTCTCGAAGGTCGGAGTGCAGGGCGGCGCGATCGAGGAATATCGGGTCGTGGTCGATCCGGCCAAACTCCAGTCTTTCAAGATGACCCTGAGCGACGTCGCGCAGGCGCTCTCCGCGGCCAACGTCCTCGTCGCGGTCGGGCGGATCGAAGACCACGACAAGCTTTACCTGATCGTTTCCGACACCCGTTTTCACGATCCGATCCAAATCGCGAACACCGTCCTTCGTTCCGGCAGCAACGGCGTCGTCCTCGTGGAAGACGTCGCGACGGTCGCGCGCTCGACCGAGCCGCAGTGGATTCGGGTGACCGCCGATGGTCGTGACGCGGTCCTCTTTCAGGTCTATCAGCAGCCGGCCGGCAACACCGTGCAGATCGCACGGGGA
>JBBQHV010000143.1:0-5205 GCA_038324295.1 Chthoniobacterales bacterium | reverse complement strand
GAAAAGCCGCGAGTCGTTAGGCGGCGTTCTGCAGGCCGCCCTGCAGGACGCCGTTCAAGGTGACGAGAAAAGTGCGCGTGGTATAGGGCTTGGTCAGGCGGGCGTCGATCCCGAGTGAAGCAAACTCGGTCGATTTACCTTCGTCCGTCCGGCCGGTGGAAACGATGATCTTCAGCTCGGGCGAGATGCGCCGCAAAGTGTGGACGAGGGTGACGCCATCCATCTTGGGCATCGCCAGATCGGTCACCACGGCGTCGATATGCCCGATCTGTTGCGCGAAAACGGCCAGCGCGGTCGGGCCATCTTCGGCCAGCAAAACCTTGTAACCGTGACTTTGCAGGACGAGCTCGGCGAGCTGCCGGATGCTGACTTCGTCGTCCACCACCAGGATGGTCTGGCCGCGGCCGCGCGGGATCATCTCATCGGGGTGGAGAGCGTTGGAGGATTCGCCGGTCGCCTTGGCGGGGAGAAAAATTTTGAAACGGGTATGACCCGGCTCGCTTTCCACCTGCATGAAACCGCCGTGGCTTTTCACGATGCCAGCGACCGTGGAGAGCCCGAGACCGGTGCCTTCACCGACGTCTTTGGTGGTGAAGAACGGATCGAAGATTTTCGCCTGGATACCGCTCGGGATGCCGGTGCCGGTATCGGTCACCTGCAGCATGACGTGCGGCCCGACCGTCGCGCCCGGAATCATCCCGGCGTAGTGCACATCGACATCGAAATTTTCCGCGCTCAGGCACAAGTGACCGCCCGTCGGCATGGCGTCGCGCGCGTTGATGCAGAGGTTGAGGAGGACCTGATGGAGCTGGGTTGGATCGGCCTCGAGCGAGCGGACATTTTCGTCGAAGCTGGTCCGCAGGGTGATCGATTTCGGAAAAGTCTGGGACGCGATCCGCGCGACTTCCTGGAGAAGGTAAATGGGTTGGACGAGGAGTCGGTCGCCATCCGCGCCCCGGGCAAAAGTGAGCACCTGCCGAACGATGGCGGCTCCGCGCTGCGCGCTCGATTCGACGATATCGAGAAATTTTTCCCGTTCCTCCGGGTCCTGCTCATCGCGCAAGACCGGAGCGGCCATCATGATCGGGAGGAGGATGTTGTTGAGATCATGCGCCACCCCGCTGGCGAGGGTGCCGATGCTCTCGATGCGCTGGGCGCGGAGGAATTGCTCCTCGATTTTCTTCTGCTCGGTGATGTCGTGATTGATCGCAAGGATCGACTTGGGATTGCCGTTTTCGTCGCGCACCAAAGTCCAGCGCGCTTCCACCATGACTTTGCGGCCGTTCTTCACCACCTGCTCGAGTTCGCCGATCCATTCCCCGCGCACGATCGTGGCGGCGGTCGCTTTTTCGTAGCTCTCGGTGTTGGCATAAATCAGCGCGCTCGCTTTCCAGCCGAGCGCTTCGGTGCGCGAATATCCGTAGAGCTGCACGGCGCCTTTGCTCCAGAACTGGATGTGCCCATCGAGATCGCGCACGAGGATGGCGTCGTGCGCCAGATCGAGAAGGGCCGCTTGCTGCTCGATCCGGGCGGACGCCAGCCGGCTCTCGGTCACGTCTTCGTAGGTGCCGAGCAGGCCGTGGACCGCGCCCTCCTTGTCGCGTAACGGCACCTTGTTGGTTTTCAGCCAGATGTCCTGACCCTCGGCCGTCCGAAGCGGCTCCTCCTTGTTCAGCCTGGGCTGGCCGCTTTCCATGACGCGGCGATCGTCCGCTCGATAAGCTTCGGCCTGTTTTCGCCAGCTCGCGTCGTGATCGGTTTTGCCTACGACCGACTGCGGATCGGCGAAGCCGGCGTCGTTCGCGAAGGCGCGGTTGCAGCCGAGGTAGGTCGAGGTCCGGTCTTTCCAAAAGACGCGCTGCGGGATGTTGTCGAGAATCGTGCGGAGCATCGATTGCGACTCGAATAATTCCTGCTCCGCCTTTTTTCGCTCGGTGATGTCGGCGTTGATCCCGACCCATTCGCGGGTCGCGCCGTTCCCGTCGAGGACCGGCACGCCGCGGACGGAGAAGTCGCGATAAATTCCATCCGCCCCGCGGAGACGATATTCGATCTCGTAGCTGACCTGCTCTTTTCGGCATTTTTTCCAGTGGCTGAGAGTGCGCTCGCGGTCGTCCGGATGCAGACAATCAGCCCAGCCGAGGCCGAGAATTTCCTCCGGCGTCTGCCCGGTGTAGGCGCGCCAGCTCGGGAGGTCTTCGATCACTTTGCCGTCGGGATCGGTTTGCCAGACGATTTGGGAAGTCGCTTCGGTGAAAGAGCGGAAGCGCTCGACGCTGCGGCGCAGCTCTTCCTCGGCGCGTTTTCGTTCCGTGATGTCCTGCACGCTCCCCTCGTAGTAGCGGGGTTCGCCGGCTTGATCGCGAACGAGGCGGACGTTTTCTGAAACCCAGATGGGCTTCCCGTCTTTGCGTCTTACCTGGTATTCAAAGTTGTTGATGACGCCTTCTTTTTCGAGCCGTTGCTTAAAGGCCTGCCGCTGCGCCGGCTCGGCGTAGCCTTGCCGCTCGAGGTCGTTTCGCTCCCGGATCAATTCCTCCGGGTTCTCGAATCCGAGCATGCGGGCGAGGGCACGATTGGCCGAAAGGAAGACGCCCTGCGGAGTGCTTTGGAAAATGCCTTCCTGGGCGTGATCGAAAATGGCGCGGTATTTTGCGTCCGCTTCGCGCAGTTGCCGTTCCCGCGCCCGCCTTTCCGTGGCGTCGCGCAGGAGCACCTGGAGAGCGGGTTTTCTTTCGTAGAGAAAAGCGATCACGGTCGATTCCGCCTCCACGATGGAACCGTCGAGCCGCAAGAGCCGGCGCGCTGTCGTCGGAGGCTGTTTCCCTTCCGCGATTTCTTTGGTGCGCCGGGCGATCTCGTCGCGCTCTTCCGGATGAACGATCTCGCTCGACCGGCGGCCGAGGAGTTGCTCCGGACGCTCCGCTCCTAAGAGAGTGAGCGCGGCCGGATTCACCAGCACGATGCGATCGTCGCAGAGGACGAGGATGGCATCGGGCGAATGGTCGAGAAGCATGCGAAAACGCGCCTCTCCTTCCTGGAGCTCCTGTTCCGCCCGTTCATGCTCGGCCACTTCGGTCTCCAGAATGCCCTTATCCCGGCGCAGACTGCGGAGCATCCGGATAACGAGGACCGCCGTCGCGAGGACGATAATAATCCCGAGACCGAGCAGAATGTCGCCGATCCATTTGGTTTGCTGAATCCGGTTTGTCGTCGCCGCGGCAATCCCCTGAGCTTCCGCTTCCTCGAAACGAACCAGCTTATCGAGGGCCGTTTCATATTGATGGCAGGCCGGGACTTGCAGGGCGAGCGTCACGGCGGCAGCTTCGTCGGACCGGTCCGCGCGAGTGAGCGCGAGCAGCTGGCCGGTGCGCTCGGCGTAAGCTCGCTCGGCGGTCAGCAGTTGATCGTAGAGTTTTCGCTCCGCCTCGCTCTCGGTGGATTTCGCGTAGGTCGCCAGAATCTCCGCATTGCTTTGCCTGAGTCGCGCGAAGATCGCCTCGTGGCGCCGCATCTCTGCGGGGGCGGCAGCGGCCACCTGGCGAAACACCTCGGCCTGCTGCAGGCCGAGATTCTTGCCCACGAGGTGGAGATTGGCCATTTTCCCGAGAACGGAAAACCGCTCGGCCGTATTCAGATTCTCGATCGACCGCAGACTGAAAAAGAAGACGCCCCCGATCGCGACGAGCGCGGCGCAGATCAGGACAAAGCAGGCGACCAGTCTGCTCGCGAGCGGAAAGAGTTTGCGGAGTCGGCGGGTTGGTTGGGCCGATGGGCGAGTCACGACCCCGCTTCAGAGCGCAAATGTCGCGCCATTCTCCTTTGGAAAAACAAATTTCTCCGGAAATCGTCGAAGGAGCCGCGAGGAGCGGCGAAAACTAGAGCCGCGCGCCGTCGGGCGCGGTGAAAGCCGATGCCGCGGCGCCGCCCGTATTGCGCGTTGCGGCCGGCTCGAAAAGGATCACTTCGGCCTCCGTCTCCGCGGCGGTGCGATGTTCCACCCCGTGCGGCACAACGAGAAATTCTCCGGCCGACAACTCGACCGTGCGCTCGCGAAATTCCACCCGCATCCGCCCGCGCCAAACGAGAAACAGCTCGTCCTCGCGCTCGTGTTCATGCCACGGGAAGACGCCCTCGAATTTCACCAGCTTCACCTCCTGGCCGTTGAGTTCGCCGACGATTTTCGGCCGCCAATGTTCCGCGAAAGCGGCGAATTTTTCCGCGAGGTTGACCTTTTCCATGGCCGGGAGCGTAGCACGGATCGGGAGGCTGTTTTCGTTTTGCAAAGCGGCGGCGCTGCTCAGCGGTTTAGCTGGTCGTTAGGCCGATTCGCCACGCTGCCAAAGGCTCAGGCGAAAGCCAACTGCGCACGAGCCACCGCCGCGTGGAAAACTTCCCCCAACTTGCGCTTCTGCTCAGCTACGGGACGAGTGGGATCGAGCTTACGCTCGACCGACACGCCAGACTTCGCATCCGTGAAACGAAGCAAGCGCGCACCGTCGGCAAGTTTAATCAGGTCCGCTTGGATATTGTCGCTCGCCGGCATGGCTCATTCTTCCCCGAAGCCGAATGATTGCAACATGCGGTCGAGATTATCCGGTGATACCGGACCGAGCTGGCTATACGTCCGCCGCGCGGCAGTTTCGAAATCTGCTTCATTGAACTGAAGGACCAAGGTAGGCGGCTGGGTCGTCGCCATCGTGGCAGCTTCCAAAACCTCGTGATAAAGAGTGACGGAGAGTTCCTCGTCCGAGAGCGGGATCTGAATCAGGATTTCAAATTGCCGACCTACGATGCTCGTTTTGGCGATCGCTTCCCGTCCGATGGGATCAATGAGCGGCTCCTTCCGAAGTTCAAGCCGAACAATTGTGAATCCGCCGCGTAGCCTTCTTCTGACAAAGGACCGCAATAAACTCTCTTCCATTTAACGGCGATTTTCACACGAGCTGGAACCTGTCGAGAAGAATCGAAATGGAACGGCGAACATCAGGGCGGCCGTCCGGTTTTCGTTTTGCAAAGCGGCGAGGCTCTTCGATGATTCCTCCCCATGGCGGAAATTCCCAAGGCCTACGAGCCGCAGGCGGTCGAGGAAAAGTGGTATGCGCACTGGCTCGCGGAAGGTTTTTTCACGGCGGACCCGGCGTCGCCCAAGCCGCCGTTCTCGATCGTTATCCCGCCGCCCAATATCACCGGCGTGCTCACCCT